>JAABPS010000198.1 GCA_011391835.1 Desulfobacteraceae bacterium | reverse complement strand
GGATATACAAAACCTACATCGGTCTGGATGCCTGCATGGCACAGCTCATGCGTCCGGCTCTGTATAACGCCTATCATCACATCACGGTAGTAAATAAGGAAAATAAACCATGCACTGAAATCTACGATGTAACCGGTTCGCTCTGCGAAAATAACGATAAATTCGCAATCAATAGGAATCTGCCTGAAATCGACATAGGAGATACTGTCGTGATTCATGATACGGGGGCTCATGGGCACGCAATGGGCTTCAATTACAATGGCAAATTACGATCCTCTGAGCTGCTGCTGCGACGCAATGGAGATGTAGTAGAAATAAGACGACCTGAAATGCCGGATGATTATTTCGCAACACTTGATTTTGATAAATTGAATACATTTAACGTATAGTTGTTTTTTGATTGGCATTCAACTATAGTAATTTAAAAACACCCATGCATTTTCATATCGAGGTATAGGATTGATAAAAGCAATTACGTTTGATCTATGGGATACAGTTATCATCGACGACTCCGATGAGCCCAAACGAAAATCAATGGGAATTCCATCAAAATCGGTCGAACGACGGGACCATGTTTACGCGGCGCTGAAAAAAATAAAGCCAATTCCCCGGATGAAAGTGGAGACAGCATACAATGCTGTTGATGCGGCGTTCAACCATGTCTGGCATAATAATCATGTTACCTGGTCAGTCAAAGAACGGCTTCAACTATTGTTGAAAGCGCTGGATAGAGATCTGCCTGAAAAAGACGTGTTGAAACTGGTTCAACTTCACGAAGAAATGGAACTTGATATTAAGCCTGATCTTGCGTCTGGAATTATGGGTGCTTTGGATATTCTTCATCGTAAATACCGACTGGGCATTGTTTCCGATACGATTTTCTCACCAGGCCATACATTGCGCCGTCTTCTGGATCATTATCGTATAAAGAAGTATTTTGACACATTTACTTTCTCAGATGAAATAGGCCGAGCCAAACCTGATCCTGCTGTATTTAAGGCCGCTGCCAATTCTCTTTCAGTTGGAATCCACGAAATCGTTCATATCGGTGATCGTGAGGAAAAAGATATCAACGGCCCTCACGCAGTTGGAGCAAAAGCAATACTGACTACTGTTGTGAAAGACAGGGGCAGCTCCAGTACAAAGGCAGACGCTATTTGTGCGGATTACATGGAACTTTCAACGATTATCGAACAATTAAAAAAATAGAGCCATTCTGAAAATACAATGCCATCGAACAATCCAAAATTCTTAATCATTGACGGGTATTCCAAAAAAAGCAGGGATCACCTTGAACTTAGCGGAATGACCCTCGCATGGAAACTGTATGCAAACATGCTTCTTCAACACCTGCCTTCTGCTCGCTACGATGTTCTCTTGCCCAGTGATCCAAACACATCCATGCCTTTAGAAAAAGACCTGGAGCATTATGCAGGTATTATTTGGACGGGTTGTGATCTTTCCATTAATGATATACACAATCCGAGTGTTGCAAATCAGATTGCGCTTGCTAAAAATGCGTATGAGATTGGCATCAACAGTTTTGGA
Source organism: Desulfobacteraceae bacterium (assembly GCA_011391835.1). GTDB lineage: Bacteria > Desulfobacterota > Desulfobacteria > Desulfobacterales > JAABPS01 > JAABPS01. Next base: position 1,532 of record JAABPS010000198.1, on the reverse strand, counting down.
AGCTGCTGGGCTATTCAAATCGCAGTGGTTGCAGCAGGCGGGGAAGTAAAGCCAAATCCCAAAGGACGAGAAATGGGTATTGCGCGTAAAATTCATTTGACCGATGCCGCCCGTAACCATCCGATGTTTGAAGGAAAGCCGCTGGTTTTTGATGCATTTATCAGCCATGATGATATGGTAACAAAACTGCCTCCCGGTGCAGTTCTTCTTGCTGGCAATGAATTTACCCATGTACAGGCCATGGCAATTACCCATAAAAATGGCACATTCTGGGCCACTCAATATCACACGGAATACAATCTGTATGAAATGGCCCGACTCATTATCGCCAGGGAAGAAAAACTCACTAATCTGGGCTTTTTTAAAAGTCATAACGATTTGGTATCGCTCGTAAATCACATGCAAGACCTTTTCAACGATCCTTATCGAAAAGATCTTCGCTGGCAGCTCGCCATTGATGACGATGTTTTATCTGATACGATAAGGCAATGCGAATTCATTAATTGGATCAATAAAATAGGTGCTATCGGATCATGAATGATGTGAAAACAATCACATTACTTTTCTGCTAAACACTGATCCTTGACAATCGGAATGAATGATTATGGTAAAATGGGATACCCATACACACTCTCAATTCTGTAAACACGGCAGCGGTGAAGAAACGGCGCTTATGGTTGAGAAAGCAATTGACCTTGGCTTCACCCGATATTCAATTTCAGAACACGCCCCTTTGCCGGAATCGTTCATACCGGATCCTGCCAGAAGGTCGGAATTCACACTCTTGTCAAGCGAAGTAGACGATTATTTTTCTCACATCAAAGAACTTAAAAAGATATACGGAAATCGCATTGAGATCCTTTCTGGCCTGGAGATCGATTATCTTTCCGGTTTTGAACAATATACCTTTGAGTTTATCAAAACCTATCAAAATGATTTAGATGATCTCATCATATCTCTTCATTGCATTGACGGAAAAGGTGGCTTACGAAGCGTTGATTACACACCCGATGATTTTAAAGACGGCTTGTTAAATTATTATGGATCGATTAACACGGTTTACAGCATTTACTGGGAAACCGTTAAAAAAATGCTGGATATGGACTTTGGTTTTTCTAAAATGAAACGGATCGGGCATATTGGCTTGATTAACAAGTTTTCAAATAAATTCCCCTGGGTATCTGAATGGATGAACGATGTGGGCTTTTTTGAAAATATTTTTTCGCAGGTTCAATCAAATGGCTGGACGCTGGAATTTAATGCAGCAGGAATGACAAAAGGATATAATGGCAATGCCTATCTCACAGAACCCATGCTGTATTGGTGTAAAAAGATGAACATTGATATTCTTTACGGCTCTGACTCCCATGGCACAGAAATGGTAGGCATGTATTATGACAACTATCTGGAATTAACCGGCTAAGAGAGTAAGAGTATTTTTAAACCACAACATACCCATTCTTATACAATACCGCTCTGGCAACATCCTTAACGCTTTTAGGAAATAAATCATTTTCTATAGAATCATCGTC
>JAABPS010000197.1 GCA_011391835.1 Desulfobacteraceae bacterium | reverse complement strand
TTATTTAATTCCCTTAAAAATTTCTCAGCCGACCCTTTTGAAACTTTATAATCCGAAACAATTTGTTCAACAGTGATTCTTTTTTTTCCTACCACAAGTGTTTCATAAATTTCCAATCCTTCTTGGAGAGATAATTGATGATATTTATTTCTTATTCTTTTTTTGCTTTTTTTTTCGATATCCTTTTCAACCATTACAGAGTCCCCTCTCTCTTATGTTGACGAAACAGCAGTCAACGTCAAAACATCTATCATGATGTTTACTTAAAGCGTTTTTACACGTTATATTTTTCGAATCTGCCCTGTTTATCGGCGGAAATTTAGTGGCTCACCCGTTGTGTCATCTCCTCAATTTGGCCACACTCCATACATGCATACCCCGTCTCAATAATATCTGAATGTTCCGTATCGATGGGGTATCCAAACTTATCCACAACAACTTCTTCATAAAATTGTTTAACAAAAAGGCCTTTATTCGCGTTTCCGCATTTTGTACATCTATACTTTTTATTTCTTTTTACTTTTCTACCATTATAATGATTATGGATGCATACACTTTTATCGAGTTTCCGTTTCAATTCTAACAAATTATTGCCTTTATAGTCAATAATTTGTTCTACATTATACAGTTCTATGAATTCATCACTTCCACACTTGCACTTATAAACTTGTTCTTTCATTATATTAACCTCCGCTTATATAGTTATAGTGTTTTATTTAACTAAATCATGATGAATACATCTAAATACTATCAATTCAAGTTTATACTAACTTATATTTGCATTATCTATAATTAAATTACTTATTAACGTAATTCTTTCCAAATACATTCCTTATCTGGCTGACTAAAGGATAAAATTAATTTAGAAATATCATATGTATAACTACAAATGCTTTTAAATTTACCTTTTAAATGATAAATACAGTTTTTACATTTTTTCATATATATCCTCCTTTTATTTTTTATATGATAATATTTTATAATAATTATAATTGCAAGCTTTTTTTTAATTTTATTAATTTATCTTTTATATTATTATTTATTCAATTTTTTTCTTATTTTATTTTTACTTTTTATTTATAATTCATATTTATATCTTTTATTATTTTTTTTTATTAAATATATAAAGTTATCATTCGTTCAAACTATTGAAGTATTACTCTAAAAATATTTCTTTTCGATGTTTTATATGGTATTTTAAAAAATCTTGTTATTTTCTCGATGGTTAAAAACATAGATTTATCAAAATTTTCAAATAGTTATATTTAAGATAAACGGAACAGTGATACAAGACATCGTAAAAATAATTCAACATGGAGATGGAAACGGCAACTCCATGCAGGTCCGTTTTCGGCTTCCTTCAGGCCTTGAAATAGTGGGTCTTCCCACCAAAAACTTTTATGGAGGCTTCTGGGATCTCGGTCCAACCTGGAACTACGCTGTATTTGCAGATTCACCTTTTTTGATGGATACCGGTCGTTTCGGTCAAGGGCATAAACTTATTGAACTGCTTGATTTTTCAGGAATATCTGCAAAAGAATTTGAATTTGTTCTAATAAGTCATGGGCATGAAGATCATGATGGAGGTCTTTCAGAGGTTCTTCAACACTGCAACATAAAGGTAAAGGCGCATGCCATTTACGAACGGATTATTAAATTATATCCTGATCATGCGCCGCGGGGATATAAGGAACGCTTTCCTGCAAAATGCTGGCAATGTAATATGCCTGAGTCTTTTTATACAGAGCATTGCCTGGATTATCATCAGGCGCTTCAGCACATACAAATAGAGGGCATTGCGGATGGTGAGAATAAAATCATGTCCGGCGTAACAACCTGGCATTTGCCGGGGCATACACCGGATTCTCTTGTGGTCATGATCAATGAGGAAGCAATTATTGTGGGTGATGTTTTACTGCCGGGTATCTCCCCTATTCCAACCCGTATAGCGCAATTTAATGATGTGTCCAGCATCCTGTGCCCTGAATATACAGATCCTGAAACTATTTTCGGTCTTCAATGCTATATCCGCTCGTTAAAAAAGCTCAGAGAACTCGCAACACAATGTCCTGACCTTATTGTTTTTCCAGGTCACCGGTTATATTATAACGAACAGTGGAACCATATCAATTTATCTGCACGGGTGAATGAATTGCTGGAACATCATGTGCAACGATGCGGATCGATCATCGACATCCTAAAGGAAAGCCCTATGACCGATTCTCAGATTGCCAGTAAACATTTTGAACAAAAACTGCTAAGGGGTGTCGGCAGGTTCATGGCTGCAAATGAAATCGGCAGCCATTGTGAACTATTGCTATCTTCAGGAGATATCACTGTCGCTGACGATGGCAAATATCACCTTACTGGCAAACTGAACTTTGAAACCTTTATTGACTCCATACCTGTTGCTTAAAATAATCGATGAGTGATTTATCCATTTTCAACTGGCTGCTTTCAAACAGTCATTCCATTGATACTCAAGACTTCCCTTCGCTTGCAGATTGGAAAAACGCATTCTTCGATCAAGCAGACAAATG
>JAABPS010000196.1 GCA_011391835.1 Desulfobacteraceae bacterium | reverse complement strand
ATCGTTGTCTGTTCATTGGATCGGATTTCTGCCACGTGGAAGATCGTATGTATAAAAAAACCTCTTTTTGATCTTTCACGATTTAGAACGATCAAGGGGAAAAAAGAATTTAATGAAAAACGCTCACCCGCGATACTTGAAAAAATCTATATGCCGATCGTCTCGGGCCTTTATCCGTACTGCAGATACGAAAAGACAGATGAAGGGTTTTGTATTTTTGCTGAAAAATACCGGTGGACACGGCTGGGTGTTTATATTGTTCATTTGAGCATTATTTTTCTGCTATTTGGCTGCCTGATCAGTTCTATTTATGGCTTTGAAGGGTTTGTTAATATACCTGAAGGAGGTTCTGCAACACGCATACAGATTGGAAATACAGATACGACCTATGATCTGGGCTTTGAAATCCGATGCAATGATTTCAGCATAAGCTATTATGATGAAGACAACAGAATGCCAAAAGAATACCGATCCAGCTTGTCAATTTTTGAAGAAGGAAGACAGGTGCTGCAAAAAGATATCATTGTAAATGATCCGCTTCGATATAATGGTATCAATTTCTTTCAAAACAACTGGGGTGAGATCCCAACAGATCTTCCTCCCAAAGAGATTACGCTGAATTTTACAAGCAGGGAAACCGGACTGATTTATAAGAAAAAAATAAAAATGAAAGACACAGTTCCTGTTCCAGAAGGAAAGGGAGCCTTTTCAATTGAGGCGTACACAGAATCGGCTCAATTCAGAGGGCATGCCATTGGAGACGCATTTGAGGGAACACTGACGGATACAGATGGGAATAGAACCCGGGTGGTTTTGCCATTACAATTTCCCCGTTTTGATGAGATGAGGGGCGGCGATATGGTTATTTCCGTAACAGATCTTCCTCATATTTACTATACAGGGTTACAGGTTACAAAAGACCCAGGCGTACCTGTTGTGTATACAGGATTTGTTGTGTTAATTATTGGTATTGCGATTACTTTTTTTATGCCGCATCAACGGCTGTGTGTTGACGTCAGGAAAAAAGGAAAAGAAAGCCTTGTGATGCTGGCAGGGACTTCAAACAGGAACCCTGTCGGGACGCAGAATAAAATCGTTAAATTGTCAGAAAAGTTATCGAAATTATAGGGTAATCTATTGATTTGATGATACCTCGTTTACGTCCGTTAAGGGGCTACGAACATTTAAGCAGAAAGGATAAACCAGTATATGACCAGTTCTTATATTTTATCCATTACGACATTTAATTATGGTCTGGCCGCTTTTCTCTATAGTGCGTCATGGGTATTTAAAAAGCCGCCTTTAGGAAAGGCGGCAACCTGGATCACTGTCTTCTCAGCAGCAGGAAATGCTTCCGGCTTTATTCTGCGATGGATAGAATCATACCGTCTGGGTATTGGCCATGCACCCCTGTCCAATCAATATGAATCACTTGTCTTCTTTTCTTTTGTTATTGCAGTGCTTTACCTTGTAATTGAGCGAAGGTATCAGGCGCAGTCTCTTGGAGCTTTTGCTGTTTTAGTTGCTTTTCTGGCAATGGCCTATGCCTCCATGCCAGGTATAGACGACCGCATTTTGCCGTTGATTCCAGCCTTAAAAAGCAACTGGCTTATTGTGCACGTGATTACCTGTTTTATCGGTTATGGGGCGTTCGCAATTTCATTTTGCATAAGTGTGATGTATCTTTTGAAACAGGGTGCATCAAACAATAAAAATACCCTCGTTTCTTTTTTCCCTGAATTAAATGTGTTAGATGAGCTGACGTATCAGATGATAACGTTTGGCTACCTGTTTCTTACCATTGGTATTATTACGGGCGCCGTATGGGCGAACTCAGCATGGGGGAGATACTGGGGCTGGGATCCGAAGGAGACCTGGTCGCTGATCACCTGGCTTATTTATGCCATATTGCTTCATGCACGCTTCATGAGAGGATGGCAGGGAAGACGGATTGCCTTTCTTTCTATTGCTGGATTTTTTGCAGTTCTTTTCACTTATTTTGGCGTGAATCTCCTTCCGGGATTGCACAGCTATAGCTCGATGGGGCAATGATTTTCACTTGACAAAGAAAGGATCGCAGAGTAAATCGGCATTAATTATTGCCGGCCTGTCACGCGGATTTAGCGGACATAATTTCTTTGACCATTCGCTTAAGGCCGACACTAACTATCGATACGAATGATCCGATGCGTTTTCAGCACTATCATTCATCGCAGATATTTTCTGTGCTGTACCTTCAACTCATCTCATCATGTGTCATGGGGTTTATATGGGTCAATCAGAAGATAAAGTTCAAGAGATGGCAGAGGAGACTTTAGACAGCCGGGAAGAGGATCTGCCTCATGAAACCGACAAAAATAAACAGGAGAATGGACCCAGTGGTCCCATTCTCCTGTTTTTTATTGCCGGGTTGATCATCAGTTTGCTTATCGGGTGGGTCATCTTCCCGAAACTTCTCTATTCTCAGAAAAAACAGCCCATTGATTTTAATCATGCGTTTCATATGCAGGAGGTGGACAATGGCTGTGAGAGCTGCCATTTTTTCCGTGATGACGGGAGTTTTGCAGGAGTCCCAAAAAATGAACAGTGTATAAGCTGCCATGAAGAGGTTCTTGGCGAGAGCCCGAATGAAACCATACTGGTTGAAGAATATATCTCCAAAGACAGGGAAGTTCCATGGCTGATCTATTCAAAACAGCCAGATTGCGTATTTTTTTCCCATGCTGCGCATGTCAAAATGGCTGACATGGAATGCAGCACCTGCCATGGCCCAGTAGGCGAATCCACACACCTGAAAGACTATGAAGAGAATCGTATTTCGGGATACAGCAGAGATATCTGGGGGAATGCCATTTCCGGTTTAAAGAAGCATTCATGGGACCGGATGAAAATGGATGATTGTGCGGCATGCCACAAAGAGGCCGCAGGCGGCAAAACTACTGAACGGTCTCCCCAATTGTTTTTCGATCTGCTGTCAAAGGTGTTTCCAAATGCCGCAACACCTCAGAAAACAGAGGCCTGTTTTGTGTGCCATAAATAGCGTATGCAGAAGATGATGTTGCAGTATATGGATTTAGATGAGCGGTTTTAACAGGGGTAAACTTGATGAAGATTGATCGAAGAAGTTTTTTATCGTTTGTTATCGGCGGGGCGGCCGGGACAACGCTATCCCCCTTGCCCTGGAAATTAATGGATGATGCGGCTATATGGACCCAGACGTGGCCATGGACACCGGTTCCGGAAGATGGTGCCGTTACCCATGTGAAATCAACCTGCACGCTTTGTCCGGGCGGATGCGGTATATCCGTCCGCTTGATTGACGATCGGCCTGTGAAAATTGAAGGGCTGGAGGGTCATCCGATTAATAAGGGCGGATTGTGTATGCTGGGCTTGTCCGGTTTGCAGTTTCTCTATGGCCCAAGCCGGGTGAGATGTCCCATGAAGAGAGTGGGAAAACGGGGAGAGGGGAAATGGGAGAAAATTTCATGGGAGGACGCCATTGCCCTGGTTGCTCAAACCCTTGATGGATTACGATCCACTAATGAATCCCATGCGCTATCCTGTATTTCCGGATCCGATTACGGGACAGTGCCGGCGCTTTTCAGACGATTTTTCGATGTATATGGATCAGTTAATTTTATCCGGATGCCATCCATTGATGATTCCTATGAGCTGGTCTTTAAGCTTATGCAGGGCATGATGGAAGCATCGGCCGGGTTTGATATGGAAAACACGGACTTTGTATTGAGTTTTGGCAGCGGGCTATTTGAAGGCTGGGGATCGCCGGTACGGATGTTTGGTGCGAATAGTTTATGGAAAAAAACGGGGGTGAAGGTTGTACAGATTGAACCCCGTCTTTCGAATACAGCCGCGCTATCTGATCGCTGGATTCCTATTAATCCAGGCACCGAAGCTGTCCTGGCTCTGGGGCTTGCGCATGTTATCATTCAGAACTCATTATATAATAACGATTTTATTCATAACTACACGTATGGATTTGAGAACTGGAAACGCGTGGTAGTAAATGAATACAGTCCTGAGAATGTTGAAAAGATTACGGGCATTCCTCAAAACGTTATTTACTCGCTCGCAAAAGACTTTACCGGCGCAAAAAAACCGTTAGCGATTTGCGGCAAGGGGCAGGGGGTACATCCGGGGAGCGCCAGTGAATTTATGGCCGTGCATGCGTTAAACGCTCTGGCAGGAAGTATTGATTCGGAAGGGGGTGTCTGGGCTGTTGAAAAGCAGAATTATATTCAGTGGCCCGATGTTGGAAAAGACAGCATAGCGGAAGCAGGCGTTCGGAAAGATCGTGTGGATGGGGCCGGCGCCGAGAATTATCCTTATGTGCGATATCTGCCGAGCCGGTTCATCGAGATCATTCAGTCCGCTAAAGAGTCTCCGGTAAAAGTTCTTTTTGTTCACGGGGCGAATCCGTATTACTCGCTGCCCGATAGTTCCAGCGTTCGAAACGCATTTGAGAAAATACCCTTTATTGTCAGCTTTTCCCCCTACATGGACGAAACGGCGCTGCATTCGGATCTTATTCTTCCGGATCATGTGTATCTTGAGCGGTATGAAGAGGTTCTCCGTGCACGAAGCTTTCATCGTCCTATCATCGGCCTTTCACGGCCGGTTATAAAGCCGCAGTTTGCTACGAAGCACTCCGGAGATGTCATTATTTCTCTGGCCCGGAAAATGGGAGGATATATTTCACATGCTTTCCCCTGGGAAAGTTACGAACAATGCCTCCAGGAGACGATGGGTGATAAATGGGCGGCGTTGCAGGAGAATGGCTTTTGGGCGGATGAAACATTTAAACCGTCCGGATGGAAAAACACAGTTAAAGCGCAGATGGTAAAATGCGATTTTTCTTATAATGAACTTTTCTCTCTGCCCCATTTCTGTATTATGGGAATCAAACGAGAAGATCCAATATATCCCCTTAGTCTTATTCCGTATGATTCGACGCGGCTATCCAGCGGTTTTATAGGGTCCCCGCCTTTTGTAATCAAAACCCTTGAGGACACAGTTCTCAAAGGGAAAGACATGTTTATTGAAATACACCCAGATACAGCAGAAACCTATGGACTGGCTGAAGGACGTCGGGTGATATTAAAAACTCCAAAAGGAGAACTCACGGTCAGGGTTCACTTGTTCGAGGGCATTTTGCCGAATGTGGTTGCAGTGCCCCGGGGGTTGGGGCATACCGGATATGATATATATCTTGCCGGCAAGGGCGCCAATGCAAATGAGCTGATCGGAGCGTTCGAAGATCCTGTTTCCGGTCATGACGGCGCCTGGGGAATTGCTGCTCAGCTGAGAAAAGCCTGAAAGGGATTCTTTCGATACTTATATAGCAAGAGGTTCTGATGCAAAACGATCATCCACACGGAAAACCTAAAAAATACGGAATGGTCATCAACCTTGATATGTGCACCGGCTGCGGCGCCTGCATGGTTGCCTGTATGGCTGAAAATAATATTCCATTTAAAAAGGATGAATCCGATAAATTGCTGAGCATCACATGGATGCGTGTATATAAACTGTCCAATCACAAAAAATTTCCGGATACAGGTATCTGCTATCTGCCGAGGCCCTGCCAGCACTGCGGCGGCAAGGGGGATCAGGGACATTCGCCCTGTGTATCTGTATGCCCGGCAA
>JAABPS010000195.1 GCA_011391835.1 Desulfobacteraceae bacterium | reverse complement strand
TCATTCAAGGGATCGCTTGCCGGAATGTAGAAATGTGAAAACATGTTCTGAAAAAACAGAGCAGTTCCTATTAAGGCCGGTCCATGAGAAAGTTCCCAATTAAGACTTCGGGTGATTTCTTTAATATTTGTAGCTACGCTGATGAGATTTATGCCAATTTTATTTAGCAGGGTTTTATACTTTTTTTTTGCAATCGTATACGTGCCTTCATCTTTTAAAGGAATATCAAAGCCATGAATGAAAAGAGCATACGAAATTTGATACTTTTCATTTTTGTTCTTTTCAGGAAGATGAGACCACAGCGTATAAAATGAATCAACCCCTCCCGAAAAGGCACACGCGCCTTTCTTCCGGTGTTTTTCAGATTTGCTTATGAAATTATCGCAGTGAATATCAATGACTTTATATATGGCAGGAAACCACGCATTGAAAACCTTCTGATATTTTGCCAGCCTTTTAAACAACTCAAATGACATTGTCCCTTTAACATACATATCTTCTCCTTTGGACATAGCTAAAAGCAATAAGGATACAACAAAACCATCAGACAGAAGAGACAGGGGGTTTTTATAGTCTGCAGAAAATGCAAACCACAGAGATGAAGGGGTGTGCTGGCGATGATTCTTTAATTGTATTTCTGAGGAAATACATACTTCCTTGTTTTTAGATTTGATCTCCGGGCTGGATATAATCATTTTGCTATCGTCCTGCCAGATGAATTACTCAATTTCGTACCCAATTAATTCAAGGTTTCTTTGCCATTCAAAAATCTTTTGATTTTTGATCAATTTTTTAAATTTATTCAAGCAGTCTTTTTTATGATGTATCAATTCCTTCTTTTTCAAGGGGCATTTTTTGCCTTTTAAAAATTTAACCTCACCGGTTTCACTCATATGTAAAAAATACGGATAGATTTCACAATCAAATGGTTTGAAGTCTTTTTCAGTGCATGGCTTCAGGCAAATGGCTTTTTTGCCTCCGTGGTAGTTATCATCAATTATTTTCAGATGCTCTGTGTTTAACCGGGTTGTCTCGAGTTCATCCGGATAAAGAACGATATAGTTATCCTGGAAACTGCAGCATGTGTAATTGCACATACCAAGATGTTTCTCACATGCTTTAATTTTCATAAATACTTCACCACCATTATGATATATGCTATTTTAAATACAGCTTCAAAAAAAGGTAGAAAAAGAAACGCTAATCTATTATTGACTGTATAGTAAAGATTCTATAACGTTCAAGAGTCATCAGCTCGCAGATATAATTCATTCAAAAAAATATGGATACTAACATGCACGCTTCACGCAGAATAGCGCTCACACTATTTCTCTTGGGTATTATACTGATTTATCTAATAGTTGTATATTTAAGGAAAAATAATCAGCCAGATAAAGGCATACTCTTCTATACTTACACTATTGTCAATACGTATCCCCACGATGCCAGCGCATTTACACAGGGACTCATGTATGATGATGGTTTTCTTTATGAAGGAACCGGCAGGTATGGGTACTCTACATTGCGTAAAGTTAATTTGGAGACTGGAAAAGTTATACAGCTATACACGCTTCCGGAAAAATATTTTGGTGAAGGGATTACAATCCATGGCAACAGAATTATTCAGCTCACGTTAGACTCAAAAACCGGCTTTATCTATGATAAAGAGACGTTTAATTTATTGAAAAATTTTGAATATGCGACAGAAGGTTGGGGTATTACCCATGATGGGAAAAACTTAATTATGAGCGATGGATCCGCAACCTTATATTTTCTCGACAGCGAAACTTTCAAGGAAGTTTCCCGGATTGTGGTTCGTGACGGCAAGGCGCCTGTAACCAAACTCAATGAACTGGAATATGTCAAGGGTGAAATATTTGCAAATATTTGGAAATCAAACCGTATTATACGGATTGACCCTGAGACAGGCAAGGTTATTGGATGGATTGATCTGACAGGCATTTTGAGCCCGGATGACCATAAGGAACCAGTAGATGTTTTGAACGGAATTGCATATGATGCCGCAAATGACAGGTTATTTGTTACTGGCAAATTATGGCCGGTGCTTTTTGAGATCAAATTAATCAGTCGCGAGTATTAACTGTAATATGAATGTTCGAGAAGCAACCATTAACGATAAAGAGCGATGGGATTCATTCATTGATAAAGAAAACGGTAATTTTTATCAATATTTTGATTGGAAAGATATATATGAATCAGCCGGCTGGCAATTTATTCCACTGATTGTTGAAAATTCAACATCAGAAATCATAAGCATATTTGCTCTATCCAAAATAAGAAAAAAGCTTTATTCGAAACTCATTTCTCTCCCCAAAGGAAACTCCAGTTCGTTTTTATTTAAATATAACCTTGCTGTTGAGGATAAACACAAAGCTGCTGAGACTGTTCTGGATTATATAGAGAAAAATCATTCCAAAAGCGTATCAACATTTACCATCCACCATGCCCTCCCATTTTCAAGCGAAGCCGGGAGTGAATATTTACAAACCCTGCTCCGCTATGGCTTTTACCCAAGGCATGACCCTTATAATCAGTTGCCTTGCAATTACATTCTTCAGTTAAGGCGGCCATTTGAAGAATTTATATGGATGAAACTGTGGTCAAAAAAATTAAGAGAGCAAATAAGAAAGTGCGAAAAAGATGGTGTAACCGTTATTTTAGACGATAATTTTAATTATGCTGAAACTCTTATTAGCATGGTTGCTGATACATGGCTGCGAAACAGCGAAAAGCCTCCAGCAAAAGCCGAACTCATGAAGCGGATAGAATTATTCAAAGATAAAAGCAAATTATTTGCAGCGCTGGTTAATGGCAAACCTGTTGTAACGGCATTGTGCCATTACACGCCAGCAACCTGTTATCTTGCAATCATTGCATCGCATACGAAAGACAATCATCGAATTAATCTGCTGATGAACAAGACCATACTGAACCATGCCTGTAACGCGGGATACAATTGGGCCGATTTTGGATATACACCCACCCTGGGTTTGGCGCACTGGAAGGAACGATTTAAGGGTGAGAAGGTAGCGATTGAGATTTATGAAAAAAGGTATTCCATTCCACGAAAGGCTATGGAAAAAATTCCTGTGTATGCCAGAAATGCATGGAAGGATAAAGGCTACCTCTGGAACAACCGGCGTAAGTTATGGGACAGGATTATTCACTGGTAAAAACGATTCGGAGAATCTAAGGACTTTTTTTATAAATCTGAATGTCTGTCAAAAAGTGCAAAAAATGATGTTCGCATATTAATATGTTATGCAATGAATGTAAATGTATCCCACCGTTTCTAAATTTATGACTCAAAAGTTCTGAAGAGATTACACCACTTAAAGTGTATTGAGCCAGAGAAGTTTGTGGTGATTTTTCCTGGATTTGATTTAAACAAGCTTTTAGATTTAATGGATTATTCGGTATCTGCACTACAATACCAGCGGCAGATAGATAAAAAATGTGCTCCCCTTGCCGAGCTCGCTTTCCACCTTGATTTTTCCGTTGTGCGCTTCTACAATGCTTTTAACGATAGGCAGGCCCAATCCGGTGCCAATAATATGCCGAGTCTTTTCATTTTTTACACGATAAAATCTCTCGAAAATTCTTTCAATATCCTCCGCAGGGATACCAAAACCAGTATCACGAACTGTGATACAGAGATACTTTTTTTCTACCCGGGCAGAAATTACTATCCTGCCATTATCCGGTGTATAGTTAATGGCATTGCTGATTAGATTGGATAATACCTCCTCCATGTTGCCCAAATTGGCAAGCACTGGTGGAAGCTCAGGAAGATTATCAAGTTCCAACCGGATGCCTTTTGTGCGGGCGGCTTCTTGAAAAAAGTTTGTCTGATCCCTTAAAAGTTTGTCTATATCGAGTTTTTCTTTTTCCTGCATAATCAGGCCGGATTCGATCCTGGCAAGATCCAAAAGCTCTGTGGACAGATTGTTCAATGCTTTGATTTTTTCTGAAGCCCTGCTGAGTATCTCCTTCTGTTTTTCAGTAACATCACCGGCTAATCCGTCCAGAATTACTTTCAGCTGCATGCCAATGGAGTTTAAGGGGCTTCTGACCTCATGGGCGACCATAGATACAAAATCGGACTTAAGCTGTTCCATTTTTTTCAAAGCGGTGATATCATTAACTACCGTAATCGTTCCCAAGTTTCGACCGAGCCTGTCGCGGAAAGGAATACACCTGATGCTCAAAATATTGTCCCCGAAATCGATTTCATCAGTTAAATCGGCAAATTTTTCTTCATGCATGGAGAGAGCCTCATCAATCATGCCCTCTATTTTCTTATTTCTTAGAACATCTCCTACCAGTCGGCCGATAGCATCCTCTTCAAAATAATCTATCATTTTCAGAAAGGCAGGATTGGCAAGTGCGACTCTTTTCTGGCTATCCGTAGCCATAACACCGCCTGAAAGCTGGTTAATAAGAACCCCCATTCTAGATTTTTCATTGGCAATGTCATGAAGGGTGCGTATGAATTCAATGGCTTTGATTATCACAACTCTAAGATCCTGGGGAGAAAACGGTTTTGGGATAAAATCAAAAGCTCCTTTCTTCATCGCTTCAATGGAGTGCTCAAGAGTGGCATAACCTGTAATTACAACAACTACCGAATAGGGATGATGGCTTTTAAGATGCGATAATACATCCAAACCGGAAATACCGGGCATCATCAAATCAAGTAGAACAATATCATAATGCCTCTCATCTATCATTTTCATCCCGATTTCTCCGGTTTCAGCTATCGCGACTTCAAAACCTTCCTTGGTCAACATAGTATAGGTAACTTCCCGGATACGTTTTTCATCATCAATTACTAAAATAGTATACTTGTCAGGATGTTCAAATCTAATGTTTTGCGCCATGATCCATTATTCCTTTATTCAGAGCCATGAAGAGGAAGTTCAATCAGAAAGGTCGTTCCCGTGGGACTTGTCTCTTTTACTGAAATACTCCCTCCATTCTCTTCTATTAACCCATATGCAGTGCTTAACCCAAGCCCGGTCCCTTTCCCTAATTCTTTTGTTGTAAAAAAGGGATCAAAAATATTCCGTAAATATTCTTCGGGGATACCGCAACCCGTGTCCGAAACTTCCAGATAAGCTTTTTGTCTGGGTTTATCGCGATAAGTCCGCAATGTCAGTATACCGCTGCCCTTCATTGCATCCCCCGCATTCATTACCAGGTTAATAATCACCTGATAGATCTGATTTTTATCCACATTTATCAACATCATGTCATCCGGCATTATTTTTTCTATTCGCACGTTCCCGAAGAGCTTCTGATCACGGATGAGCGAGAGGCTATTATCCACAAGGGAATTTAACTGAATAAAATCCTTTGACGAATTTGTGCGCCGGCTGTAAACGAGCAGGTCTTTCACAATCCGCTTGCACCGATTCACATCTTCGATGATACAGTCCATATCTCTCCGAATGGGGTCACTGTTATTACTGGCTTCAAGTATCATATTTGCAGTAAAAAGAATACCTGTTAGCGGATTATTTATCTCATGGGCCACTCCAGATGCTAGTTGCCCTATGGAAGCCATTTTTTCCGATTGTAATAGACGGCTTTGAGCCTCTTTTAACTTTTTTTCTACAGCAACCTTCTCCCTTAGATCCGTATAAATCCCCATAGTAGCCACCTCTTCATCGCCTTCATAGATTATAGCGGCAGCTATTTC
>JAABPS010000194.1 GCA_011391835.1 Desulfobacteraceae bacterium | reverse complement strand
TGGCCATCAAAGGGCTGGCTAAACTGTCAAAGGCACGGATGTATATTCATGGAGAAGACAACATACCTTCTGGATCAAAAATATTTGTCATTAATCATTTTACCAGAATGGAAACACTGTTAGTTCCCTATCAAATTGATCGGCTCATTGATGTACCTGTATGGTCGCTTGCTGATTTTGGGCTTTTCAAAGGTGCGCTGGCTAACTTTTTGGATAAAGTCGGCGCTATCTCTACGACGAACCCTGACAGGGATCTGTTGATCGTCAAAAGCCTTCTTACGGGTGAAGCCGCATGGGTCATTTTCCCTGAAGGCAGAATGGTAAAAAATAAGAAGATCATTGAAAAAGGCCGTTTCATGATTTCGTATGCGGGCGGCAAACATCCTCCTCATACCGGCGCAGCGACGCTCGCGCTGAGAACAGAATTTTACAGACAGCGGCTGCGATATTTATCAAAGGAAAACCCCAATGAAGTTAAACGTCTGCTTGATCTGTTTAAAATAGACTCCATCAATGACATTATGAATGAAAGCACCTCCATTGTTCCGGTCAATTTAACGTATTACCCCATACGTGCCCAGGAAAATATATTGAGCAGACTTGCTTTACGATTGGTTGATAAAGTTCCAAGCCGAATGCTGGATGAAATAATGACAGAAGGAACAATGCTTTTTTCAGGAGTTGATATTGATATTAGGATTGGAAAGCCCATCCAGGTAAATGAATATTTAAAAAATCCGAGAATTCATGAAGATATTGTATCCAAAAAACAGATTAATTTTGAAGATTCACTTCCTTCCATCAATATCATGAGAAGATCTGCTTTGAAAATCATGCAGCACTATATGACAGCTATTTACGGAATGACCACCATTAATCACGATCATCTTTTTGCGTCAATGATTCGAATGATGCCATTTAAAAAAATTGACTCCGATGATCTGAGACGTAGAGTGTTTCTTTCCGCTGTAGATGGTTTCGAAAAGAACGGAATGAATTTTCACAGCAGTGTTGAAATGGACCAGACTCATCTTATCACCGATGACCGGTATCATAAATTTATCGATTTTATCAAGATGGCGCAGGACAAAGATTTGATAAAATTAAAAGGGAAAATGATTATTAAAAACCGATCCCGAATTGGATCCATTTTAGAATTTCACACCGCACGGATTGATAATCCAATTGCCATAAGCGCCAATGAAGTGGAGCCCCTCCAAATGCTGCAGAAATGCATCAAAAAACTGGCATGGAAATCCAAATCGCTAATACAGATCATGGTCGCAGAAAAAATTATGGAAAAGAATCTTTCTGAATATCACACAGACTATGAGAGGTTTTATGTAAAAGGTGAATCCAAGGAAACATCTGTTGGAATGCCGTTTCTTCTAAAGGGGCGCAAAAATCTAAAGAATCTAAAAGGGTATAAAGATATTTTACCGGGACTCACAAAAACAATTGGTGTTGTTCTTATTCATGGCTATATGGCAGCCCCTCTGGAGGTTCGGGCACTGGCTGTTTATCTGAGTAAACGGGGATATTGGGTATATGCGCCGCGTGTTAAAGGGCATGGCACGTCACCCGATGATCTGGCCAAATGCACCTATCAGGATTGGGTGGACTCTGTAGATGACGGATATGCCATTTTAAGCAGTCTATGCGACATGGTTGTTGTCGGCGGTTTTTCAAACGGAGCCGGCCTGGCCCTTGATCTTGCATCACGCGTCAAACAGATCAAAGGTGTGTTTGCCGTATGTCCTCCGCTAAAACTTAAGGATTATGCAGCGGTTTTTGTTCCTGCAGTTAATTCGTGGAACAAGTTAATGAAAAAAGTACGTCCGGCGGAATCAGCACCGATGGAATTTGTACCAAATCACCCGGAAAATCCGCACATCAATTACACAAGAAATCCTATTTCCGGTATTCATGAGCTTGAACGCCTCATGAATGCTGTAGAAGACAACTTGCCGAAGATCACGATGCCTGCTCTGGTTGTTCAGGCGAGAGGCGATACGGTTGTGAATCCCAAAGGATCCAAAAAACTCTATGAAAGACTTGGCTCAACGGATAAGGAATATATTCTGTTTAATTTTAACAGGCACGGTATCTTGCTTGGGGAAGGGTCTGAAAAAGTGCACAATGTTATTGGGGACTTCATCGAAAACGTCAGCATAGCTGAAAAAAGAAAGTAGGAATTCGATGATATCCATTGAGATTCTCGAAAACGTTATACAGAATTACAGCTGGGGGTCATATACAGCCATTGGTAATCTTCTCGGACAGGAAATATCTTCCAGTAATCCCCAGGCAGAGCTGTGGATGGGCGCACATCCGAGCGCTTCCTCCATGATAACGATGAACGGGAAACGAATCTCATTACTTGAATTACTCACCCTATATCCGGAAGATATCCTCGGCAAATCTACGATAAAGAAATTCGGAAAAAATTTACCCTTTCTGTTTAAAGTGCTTGCCGCTCAAAAACCACTTTCCATCCAGGCCCACCCGAATTCAAAACAGGCAAAAGAAGGATTTAACACGGAGAATAAGAAAAAAATTCCATTATACGCTTCAAACAGACAGTATAAGGACAGAAACCATAAACCTGAATGTATATGTGCGCTTACTGATTTCTGGCTGTTAAAAGGATTTCGAAGCATATCTGCCATTGTATCCTTCATGGAAGAATTAAGCGATGGACTGCTTGAAAATGAAGTGAGTCAATTAAAGAAAAATCCCAGAGCAATAGGGCTTAAAAACTTTTATCAGGTGCTCATGACTGCAGATTCCGCTAAAAAAGACGATCTGATCCATACGGTTGTAGTAAATGCTCAAAAGGATGTTGACGCTGATCCATCATACCGATGGATTCTGGAACTTTATCAGGAATACGGGAACGACATGGGCGTTCTTTCACCCTTGCTGATGAATCTGATATGTCTCAAACCAGGGGAAGCGATGTTTCTATCATCCGGAGAACTTCATGCGTATTTACAAGGCGTTGGAATTGAAGCCATGGCAAACTCTGACAATGTTATCCGGGGCGGGCTGACATCAAAGCATGTTGATATTTCTGAACTTCTCAAAATTGCCAACTTTGAAGAACAGTCAAGAGACATATTAGTGCCAGAAGAAACCGGGACAGGAGAGAAATCCTATCCATGCAAGGCAGAGGAATTTGTCATTTCAATTATTCAGGTAAACGGGCATACGGACTATAGGAGCCTGCAGAAACGAAATGTTGAAATAATGATTTGTGTTGATGGAACTGCTGCTATATATGATGCGGATAATTCAAAAAGCATTGCTCTTAACAAAGGGACATCGGTTTTAATACCTGCGGCAGTAAATACCTATCATATAAATGGTGACGCCACGCTCTACAAGGCAACTGTTCCGTTGGGATGAAAAATTATCTCTTGACAGCGAAAACAATCCCATATATGAGTTTAACAAAAAGAATTACAAGTTTAATTGGGCGACAGAATGCGTAACTTTTCAGGCAGATATTTTTATTATTTTCGGTATTATTTTTATAATACCGGTCTGCCTAAGGTGCGCTGATCTGATCACAACACATTAAAAGCGCAAAAAGCCGTGGGCAGACTAAACTCCTACGGCTTTTTTTATAAAGGCCGTTGGAGAAAATCTGATGGTCTTTTTTGCATTCAATGGAGGTGTACGATGACAATTATTGGGAAACGGATAAGGCTTGAAAGAATTATAAACAGAAATACACGGAGAACAGTAATTGTACCCATGGATCACGGAATTTCTGTGGGGCCGATCGCTGGTCTGGAAGATATGAAGCAGGCCGTACAACATGTGGCAGAAGGCGGCGCAAATGCCATTGTGGAACACAAGGGGCTTGTGGGAGAGGGCCATCGGGGCAAAGGAGAGGATATTGGGCTCATTATCCATCTTTCTGCTTCCACCAGCCTTTCGATGCATCCGAATGCAAAAACGCTGGTGTGTACCATCGAAGAGGCAATCAAGCTTGGAGCGGATGCGGTATCCATCCATATTAATCTTGGCGATAATCAAGAAAAAGAAATGCTGCACGATTTTGGAAAGATAAGTTACGAGGCGCGTACCTGGGGTATGCCGCTGCTTGCCATGATTTATCCACGGGGGGAAAAGATCAAGGATGAATATGATGTGAATGTGATTAAGCATGCGGCCCGCGTGGGCTATGAAATGGGTGCGGATATTGTAAAGGTGTCGTATACCGGCTCTGAGGAATCATTTCGAGACGTAGTTAACGGATGCTCTATTCCTGTTGTTATTGCTGGCGGTCCAAAAATGAATTCAGACAGGGAAATTCTTGAAATGGTAAAAGGGGCTATTAACGCAGGCAGTGCGGGAGTGTCCATAGGACGAAATGTATTTCAGCATAAAAATCCAAAAAAAATGGTAAAAGCGATATCCGGCATTGTGCATGAAAATAGAAGTGTTGAAGATGCACTTGAAATTTTAAAATCAAAATAAATATAGTCCGTTATATAGAGGGTTAACTATGCGTAAAATATGGATTAAAATTGATCCCTGGGATAAAAAAATGGTGACCTCAGCGCTGGAGGGCGGTGCGGATGGCGTTGTGATTCCGGATGGATTTTCTGAAAAAGTGAAGGAACTTGGAAGAATACAGACGATTTCATCCGATGGTGATTTAAAAATTGGGAAGGATGTTATATTTTATAACATCACCAGTGGCAAAGATGAAGAGGAAATTGTAAAATTAAGCAAAAAGAAAAAAGTAATACTTCAATGCAGTGACTGGACAGTCATTCCTCTTGAAAATCTTATTGCAAAGGGTGCTCAGGTCATTGCTCAGGTCAATAGTATTGACGAAGCCCAAACAGCGTTTGGGATACTTGAAAAGGGTGTGAATCATATTTTGTATCATCCGTCCGATACAATTGAACTGAAAAAAGCACTGTCAATACTTCGATCCACGGAAGACTCTATCCAGCTTGAATCAGCAGAGATCATCGACGTAAAGCCTGTTGGAATGGGAGACAGGGTTTGTGTTGATACATGCACGTCCATGGGTTCAGGGCAGGGAATGCTGATCGGCAACAGCAGCAGTGCATTATTTCTGGTTCATGCAGAAAGCATATCCAATCCGTATGTGGCGCCACGGCCCTTTCGCGTCAATGCAGGCGCGGTTCATGCCTACATCCGAGTCACTGGAGGCAAAACACGGTATTTATCAGAACTATCTTCCGGAGATCCGGTATTAGTCGTTGATCACAAAGGAAGGACGGAAACTTGTATTGTTGGACGGCTGAAAATTGAAAAACGGCCGTTAATGTTTATCAAAGCATCTGTATCAAAAAAAGAAATTACAACGATTGTGCAGAATGCGGAAACCATTCGATTGACAGATCCGGACGGACATCCTGTGTCTGTGGTAAAACTCAAAAAAGGGGATAAGGTCCTTGTATCCATTGAGGCGGCTGGCAGACATTTTGGGCTTAAGATTGATGAACATATTACTGAGAAATAGTAAACGGATTTAACTGATATGAAAAAAAATAAAAAGAATGCCACGTCCTATGATTCATCCATACAGGAATTAAGAAAATCCATTGATACAATTGATGATGAAATTCTTGAACTCATCAGCAGGCGTCTTTCATGTGTGAAAGAGATAGGCAAGGTTAAGAAAGAAAAGGGGAATCCCATATTAGACCTATCCCGTGAAAAAAAGATAATGAACCGGCTCCTGTCAAAAAATAAAG
>JAABPS010000193.1 GCA_011391835.1 Desulfobacteraceae bacterium | reverse complement strand
TCTGAATCCGCGTTTAACGAATTCGCCCACGTAAGCCCTACAGGCCCGCCTCCCATAACCAGCCGCTTATCCGGCGTCAGGCGGTAATAGTGAATCAGATTTCGCGCATCTTCCAATCCTTCAAATCCTTGCCAGCCAATGGGCTCCAGTTGTTTATCCGTTAACGGAGCTGTGGCAATCATATAGGTAAAGGCCGGTACCTGCTTGCGCTTGAGCTCTGGGAAAAGATGTGAATACGCATTGGTGGCAAATACTACTTTTTCAGCAGACAGACTGCCCTCTGCCGTCTTAATCTTAAACTTCGGGTTTGAGGTTATTTCGATAACAGGCGTGTTTTCAAAAAAGAGAACCCCCTTCTTCATAGCCAGAATTTTTTCCGCACGCACCAGTTTGGCAGGATTGATCAATGCCATTCTTGGCTCCCACAAAGCGCCTAAATATCGCTCTGAATTTACCCGCGCACGCACTTCCCCTGCACTGAGCCAGAAGATATCATCAAAACCAAGTGAATTCATAAGCTCTACATCGTGCTGAATCCGCTTGATGTAACCCTGAGTTGTTGCAGTTCGTAAAAAGCCCGGACGCATGCGGTCGCAGTCCAAATGCTCCCGCTGAATCAAATCATCCAGATGATCCACAGCCTTCATCATGTAATGATGGGCGTCTTTAACAAACTGCTTACCCCGAAGCATGGCTGTAACGCCAAATCCCAGACCAACCACTGTCATGGCAAATGAACCGTTTCGTCCGCTGGCTCCAAAGCCTGCTGTCTTTGCTTCCAAAACAGCAATGCGCAAAGATGGCTCCACCCGCTTCAGCTCATGGGCGGTGGCAACTCCTGTAAAGCCGCCACCAATGACAGCAATATCTACATCAAGATTTTCTTTCAAGGGAGGCGCTGGCGAATAATGGCCGTAAGTATCCAACCACAGGGACAGCGGGGAATCAGGAAGAGATGTCATAGTCTGTGCCTCCTTTTCTTTCGATGTGAAGAGCAAAATTGAATTGTACGATGAGTGGCGATACGTTTAATAGCACACTACCTCTTGAAAAGTAAATAGGGTGGGGAGATATCCCCATCTGGCATGGTTATTGCTGCTGAGTCAATAGGTTCCAATATGATGCACTGCTGGCTTCGAAAAAGGAGATAAAAATGAATGCATTTTCAGGTAAAACCGCTATTGTCACCGGCGCCGCTTCGGGTATTGGGAAAGCCCTCAGTGAAGCATTGGCAAAAAGAGGCGCTATCGTCATTCTGGCCGATATAAACAAAGAACTCTTAAACGCAACAACCGCTCAAATAAAAGCAGAGGGTTACATGGCGGAATCCATTCTCCTTGATGTAACAAAATTGAATGACGTTAAAAAACTGGTGGATGATATTCGTATCCGGTACGGGCGTCTTGATTATCTATTTAACAATGCAGGTATTGTTGTTATTGCTGAAGCGCGGGATTATACATACAATGAAGAATGGCGCAACATTATCGACGTCGACCTTTACGGGCCTGTGAATGGCTGCGCAGCAGCGTTTCCAATAATGGTAGATCAAGGCTTCGGGCATATTATCAACACCGCATCTATCGCAGGTTTGATGCCCGTCTCCGGCCTTTGCTCTTATACCGTTGCAAAACATGGTGTGGTAGGACTTTCCCTTGCCCTGCGAATGGAAGGAGCGGATCTGGGCGTAAAGGTTAGTGCCGTATGCCCCGGCTTGATCCGCACACCCATGTATCAGAGCAGAGTGATTAAGTTTGATCAGAAAAAATTACTGGAACAGGCGCCTCAAGGAATGCCTGTAGAAAAATGTGTGCGGATTATCCTGCGGGGTGTCGAACGCAATAAACCAATAATTATCGTTTCCGTTATGGCAAGAATAATGTGGATGCTTTACCGTTTCAGCCCTCCAATGACGCTGAAGCTGGGGGCCATAATTGTCAGACGGTATCGTACGGAATTTCGGATCGATTAGCGAATATAGATCAATTAAAATTATACCGGCATTTGCGGCGCCTAACCCTTGACCGGAAGATTTCCTTTCACTATAATTAAACCAATTCCAAAAATAATCTGCTTATCATAAAGGATTAAACACATGGCCTATCACGACGATGCAAGCGTAATCGTATATCCAAATTACTCCGGACGTATTCTCTCCGGCAACTACAGCCCGAATCTGAAAGAGACGGTAGCGGAGTATATCCAAACCTTTAACAAATTTCAGGAAACTGGAAACCCTGCCATTCCCTATATATCTGCCTGGGAGGAAAAAAATGAAAAGGCCATATGGTATGAATTTGTCGGCAAACGGTTTCTCAACCTCCTGGGATGCACTGTCTCTGAAGCACCCCGGATATTTCGAGACAGTATCGTTGACAGAATTATATATAAATCTTCGGATACATCCGCGGATATTCAAAAGGAAATTTTCAGCCACCACGAACTCGCCGATGCAAGGGAAAAACTGCGTGAAGACAGTAAAAAAATGGGCACGATCGATGCTGTCTATAAGATCTACCTTGCAGACTCTGGATATACATGGCTGAAAGATATCGCTTCCGTGCAATCATTTGACAAAGACGGAATCTGTATTTCCATTGGATGCCTGACCATCGTTACCAAAGAAATGAAAGCCGAAGAAGAACGCCTGGAAAGGGAGAGGCTTCAGGTAACACTGGAGATGGCCGGCGCTGTATGCCACGAACTGAATCAACCCATGCAAACCATATCCGGCTATACGGAGACACTATTAAAAGATTTTTCTAGCATCAATCCAGCCTATGACAGGATTCAGAGAATAATGGAAGAAATCACCCGGATGGGGACCATTACAAAAAAATTGATGCGAATCACAAAATATGAGACCAAAGATTACCTCCACGGAATAAAAATTGTCGATATCGATAAGGCTTCAAATGAAAATAAAAATGTATAGCTTAAAGAACCCCAGCGATTTAGAACTCATCCGGATATGTTGGGTAAATTATCCGTATTTAAAAATAGTATCTTGACATTTCCTGTTTTTCCGTATATTTATACGGAACAGCATCAATTTTTAATACATTTTCTTTTTTCAATAGCAGAGTGTCAAACGTCTCAAAAACCGGTAACCACCTATGGGAGAGATCCCCATGAACCGGCGTAGGACGATATTCATAAATCTCATGTGTAATTTTTATTATTGGAGAATTTAAATGGAACCTCAGGATGATGAAAAATTAAAAGACGAAATCGATAAGATTACCCGGCATGTTGATACCATCATGGAAAAGATCAAAAGCATCATCCCCAGGCCTCAGTCGGACTCAGCTGAAGGTGATGAGTAGAACAGAATCTTTTTTTCAGCGCATTTTTAGCCAGATGCTTTATATATAGTTTGAAGCAAGTCTAATTTATTGCAATTTCAAATGATAATCTAATTTTGGAGGCACAATGGCATTAACTAAAAATGATATTGTTGAAAGAGTACACGAGCTGGGTTTTACCAAGAACAAATCTGTCGATATTATCGAATCTCTCCTTGAAATCATTAAAAAAACCCTCGAAAGTGGCAATGATGTCTTGATTTCCGGTTTTGGGAAATTTTGTGTTAAAACGAAAAATCAGCGCAGGGGTCGAAATCCAGCCACTGGCGATGATCTCATGCTTCCGGGAAGAAAGGTTGTCACATTTAAATGCTCAGGAAAAATGAGAAATAAAATAAATCCTGCAGAACCATCTATTTCTCCGGAAACCTTCTGAGCAGTTTAAGATCTATCCAGAATTGCTGTTAGATGTTCAACCCCATTGGATAAAAAGCAGCAAAATTAAATTTGGATACGATATGCTTTTATTTTACTGAGCAATGAGGGATGGCTTATCTCAAGTAGTTTGGCTGCTCTTGTTCTGTTGCCGCCAGTTTCAGTCAGTACCTTCGTGATCAGCTTCTTTTCCAGCGCCTTCTGCGCTTCCTTTAAAGAACTACCTTTTACCACAGAAGAAATGCCTCCTTGCTCCGATATACGGATAAATTCAGGAGGTAAATTTTCAGGCATGATTCTATTCCCGTCAGCAACAACGATCGCATGTTCAATAATATTTTCCAGCTCTCGCACGTTCCCTGGCCATGTATGGTTTCGTATAATGGACATGGATTCTGGAGCGATTGATTTTATCTCTTTGTTAAGGCTTTTATTAAATTTATTGATAAAATGCTGGCATAAAACAGGTATATCTTCAAGGCGCTCTCTGAGGGACGGCATAGGAATATGAAAAACATTTAATCTGTAAAAAAGATCTTCTCGAAATCTGCCTTTTACCGCTTCCTCTTTGAGATTTTTAGAAGTGGCCGCGATCACGCGCACATCAATATTTCTTGTCTTTGAATCACCCACAGATCGTATCTCATCCCCCTGCAGTACCCGTAAAAGCTTTACCTGCAGCGACTGGGGCATCTCCCCGATCTCATCTAAAAAAATCGTGCCCGTATCTGCTTCTTCAAAAAGCCCTTTTTTATCCCTGTCCGCACCTGTGAAGGCGCCCTTTTTATGGCCAAAAAGTTCGCTTTCAAGCAGGGTTTCCGGAATTCCGCCGCAGTTAACAGTCACAAGGGGCTTATCGGATCTATCCCCCATTTCATGAATGCTCCTTGCAACCAATTCCTTTCCTGTACCGCTTTCTCCAGAAATCAGTACCGTTGTTTTATGTGGCGCAACTTTTTTCACCAGATCAAATACGTCTTTCATCTGCCGGCTTGTCGCCACCATTTCAGAAAAGCTGTAATCCCGCTCAATCTTTCGAATCCGTTCTTTTAACCGAACATTTTCTTTCTTCAGATTTTCCCTTTCCTCAGCCTTTTTGAGCGTAAGGTAAACTTCATCAGTTTTAAATGGTTTTGATATATAATCATATGCACCCTGTTTCATTGCCTCAACAGCCGTATCAATGGTTCCGTAGGCAGACATCACGATAACAGTTGTGTCCAGTAGTTTTCCCCGGATTGCCCCCAGAAAGGTCATGCCGTCCATATTCGGCATCTTCAGATCGCATAAGATGAAGTCATAATGGTTCTGAGTTACCATTTTCAGAGCATCGGTGCCATCCGCTGCCGTATCGACACTATAGCCAAACTTCGTAAGCATGGATGTCAGCATATGACGCATATTCTCCTCATCATCTATGATGAGCATCCTTTTTCTTATGGATGACAAATCGGGTTCTTTGCCCTTGAGTATTTCCGGCATATTAATAAATACTCCATTTCTGTGTGTTGACTTTTTCTATCATCTCGCTGCAATAAACAGTTCGATTAATCCGCTGCTAAAATTTTATCTAACCATGAACATGTCTTATATCGTATCCGTCGACAATGGCAAGAGTATGGATATCGATGCCCCATGCCCTTCTTTGCTGGCTGCTTTGATGCTCCCGCCCATTCCATCAATTATCATAAAACTGACCGAAAGACCCAGCCCGGTTCCTTTCCCTGGTTCCTTGGTCGTATAAAATGGATCAAAGATATTCCCCAAGTGTTTCTCCGGTATGCCTATACCGTTATCTGCATACGTTACTTTTAATAACGGAGGCGGATGGGATAAGGCTTCTCTTTCCTCTTTTATAACTTCACTGGAAATAATGACTTCACCATCTCTTTTTTTTTCATCTGCATGGATCGCATCCGCAGCATTTATCATCAAATTCAAAAAAACCTGTCTTAATTGATCTGGATTGGCAATTATCGTATCTTTTTCTGCTGCCAGATTAAGTTTTAAATGAATATT
>JAABPS010000192.1 GCA_011391835.1 Desulfobacteraceae bacterium | reverse complement strand
GGTGCTCTGTGCATTTCGCCGCAGATCGTCCTGCCTGTTTTTTAATGATACAATAAACCGGCAGTCGATTATTCTCGACCGTTTTAAAATGAGTTCGTCCGGCAGGTTCGGATCGATCATCAAGGAAATTGCACGAAGCACCTGAACCGCATAAAGGATGGTAATCGCATCCAGCCCTGTAGGCAGAACAATCATACACCTGTCCCCTTGTTTAAGGCCCTTCGCAATCAGGTGCGTGGCAGTATGAAGGACTTCCCTTTTCAAACGCCCATAGGTAATTTCATCCCCTTCTGCAGAATAGGCAAGGTGATCCGGAAATGTATCAGCACGGTCAAAAAGTGCTTCTATGATAGTTGAATACTTCATGGGTTTCATTAGTTACTCTGCCCTGATATTCATAATGATTTGAATCTTGCCTCTTAATAAATTCAATGTCTCTATAGCAAAATTAATCCCAACTCAATGAATTAATGCGTATCCCGGTTTATGAAAATCCCCATGGGGATAAAAACTGGATGGATTCGTGGGAATAAACGGATATAGGGCAGTAAATAATGGCTGAAGAAAATAAAAGCAATACAATACACTCTTATAAACACAGCGCTTGAAATTATTTGAAATTACATTTTCTCAAGCCTGTAACGCTCATCATTCATAAGTACTGTCTTAAATGCCTTTATTACCTCCGGATGGAAATGCCTGCCTGAACCTTTTTCAATCTCTTCATAGGCTTTCCAGGGAGGTTGACCTGCCCGGTAAGGACGGTCCGTGACAATAGCATCATAGGCATCCGCTACAGCGATAATAGATGCGCCTATGGGGAAACGCTGGTCATCTCCAGATGAAAATTTATCTGAATCAAAATAATATTTGTGGTGAGCCAAAACAATGGGTACGGCTTCTTTTAGTACCCCGCTGACAGGACCCAAAATGATCGCGCCCTTCTCAGGATGCAGATCAATAATCTTTCTCTCAGATTCGGTTAGACTGGCAGCTTTATTAACAATATCCATGCTTATTTCGGTCTTCCCGATATCGTGCAGAAGAGCTGCGGCTTTTACGGTTTCAACTTCGTTCGCTGATAATCCCATGGCTTTTGCAATGTCTTCGGACAAATAGGCAACCCGAACCGAATGCCCCTTAGTGTATCTGTCTGTTGATTCCAGATATTTTGAAAGAATTTCCAAAACGCCAATATAGGCAGCTTTTAATTCTTTTATCCGCTTCTCTTTTTCCTCGTACAAATAGCCTAATGCCGCACTGGTAAGAATTAAGAAAGAACACCACGCGAGCAGGCTGACGATTGTATACAATTTTTCCGTTTCCGATGTAAAAAAAGACTCCGGCGAAAGTGTCAAAAACAAAACAATGAAAAGGATACATAAAACAGCGGTAAGAACGGCCATGCGCTTGCCTAAATAATAACCGGCGATAATAATGGGTAAATAAAAAAAATTTAAAAACCCAATCTTGTAGGGGACAAAGTAGGTGATGTATACAATGATGAACAGGATTGACAGAACGATGAGTTTTTCGAAGTGCTTAAAAAAAAATGACTTTAGCGTTTTCATGTCTATAAACCTTCTTAAGATTGCATCTCCCCTGTCAACCAATAAAAAAGCTAAAGACGTTGAAGGGCAGATATCAGGACCCCGGCTTTTTTTGCCTTCCTAATACATCATCGCCTTTTTCCTTATAGAACTTAACTGCAAATTTCCCTTCAGGAAGGACCCGGACAATTTCACCTGTCATTTTCACCTGTTCATCTGAGTAAGGAAGCACAAACGACATGGTAATTTTCTGGCCAACAGCGAAAGATCCTCTGGTTTCAATAAGCATTCCATGATCGCTGATGTTTTGAATAAACCCCCTGTACACCTGATATGTGGTTGCAAAATCAACATCCTTGAAATATTCTGTTCGCACGGACTGCCGCTTCCCCTTCGAATACTTGTCCTCCAGCTGTTTGATTAATTCCTTCCGATCATGGACCGGCATGTTGGAAATCAAGTCAATCAGATGCGCGTCTGCTGCGGACAGTTCCTGATCTTCGGGGTTTTTGCTGTTTTTATCCATTTGCGATTCCTTTAAGAAACCGAAAAAAGGTTAGTCTAAACAATGATTAAAACGTTATAAAAATAATTGGTTATTGTCAAACAAAAGGTTCATTCTGAATCTTTTATTTTCGCTTTAATCCCAATATTCCGATTTTATTTTCATTCCCACGCTGAATCTGCTATACATTTTATCTGATTAAAATCTCGAACGTATCCGTCATGCCTTCAATCGAACCAGTAAAAAGTGGAGATGCCATGGAAATTAAAAACCAGGAAGTTGTTCTTTCAGGAACTAAGGGGAGCGTAAGAATCAAAAGAATGGAAGGGGGGTTTCCCCACATCCATTCGGATAATGAAATCGACGCGTATTATGGCATCGGCTATATGCATGGTCACGACCGGCAGGTTCAGATGTGGCTGATGAAACTTATTGGCCAGGGGGCTCTATCTGAACATCTCGTGGCAAATGATGAGTCTATCACCATTGACAAATACATGCGCTGGATTGATCTTGGCGGTGATGCAAGAGGTGAAATGAACCGACTCTCATCTGAGGCAAAAAAGATCCTTCATGCCTACTGCAAAGGGGTGAATGACGCGGTTTCTGCTTCAAAACGCCCCTTTGAGTTTAAAATGATGGGGTATAAACCCGATCCCTGGACACCGGAGGACATTATTATCATGTCCCGGATTATCGCCTTTATCGGACTTACCCAGAGCCAGGGAGAAATAGAAAAGTTTATCATTCAGATGATTAAAAATGGCGTTGAAACACAAAAAATAAAAGAACTCTTCCCGAGCATCAAAGAAAAAATACCCAAAGCTCTTGTTCGTATCATCCAGCAGATACACCTGAATCCGGAACTGACCGGCATCCCTCCTGAAATGCCATGGAAAACTCTGCTCCCCAACTTCCAGGCAAGCAATAACTGGGCGGTAAGCCCAAAGAAAACAAAATCCGGAAAAGCCATGTTGTGCGGCGATCCCCATCTTGAGACAAACCGGCTTCCTTCCATCTGGTATGAAAGCGTCCTGACGTCACCAAATGCCTGCCTAATGGGCGTGGGCATGCCCGGTGTTCCCTTTACCGTCATTGGCAGGACAAAGAAAATTGCCTGGTCTGCAACCTATTCATTTATGGATGTTATCGATTACTTCATCGAAGATGTGAAGAGCAAAAAATATTTGAGAGGTAACAGGCGCTTCCCCTTTAGAATCAGAACCGAAACCATCCGGCCAAAACGGAAAAAGCCCATTGTGTTGAAGTTTTATGAAAATGATATTGGCGTCATTGAGGGCGAGCCCATTTCGGATGGCTATTATCTTAACTTTGCCTGGTCATCCAGAAAAGGAACCATCGCGCCATCCATGGAACAACTTATCAAACTTCCAAAATCCAAAAATACGAAAGAAGCCATGAGGTGCTTTTCCAAAATGTCATTTGGCGCTTTTAGCTGGGTCATAGCAGATGTAAACGGCAGCATTGGATTTCAGATGAGCGGAAACTTTCCTAAAAAAGCGAAAAATACCTCCGGGCTCCTTCCCTATTGCGCCTGGAACCCTTCCCAGCACTGGAAAGGATTTGTGAACCCGGAAAAATACCCCAACGCATTTAATCCCAGAAGCGGCTTTATTGCCACAGCCAATCAGGATCTGAACTATCTGGGAAAGATAAAGCCCCTTTCCATTACCATGGGCGATTATCGGGCACAGCGAATCGCGCAGCGTCTTCAGCACAAGAAGAATCTTACCGTCCAAGACATGAAAGACATGCATGCGGACACCTATTCGCTTCAGGCAAAGGCGTTCATGAAAATCATCCGGTCCCTCCTTCCCAAAACCCGAAACGGAAAAATCCTAAACAACTGGAATCTCAAATATGACACGCACTCAAAAGGCGCCATGCTTTTTGAACGGGTATATGAAGAACTGTTGAAGATCGTGTTTGGCGGAAATGGTTTGGGAAGTGATATGGTGAATTACTGTCTTGCACAAACACCTATTTTCAATGACTTCTATGCCAACTTCGATCAGATATTATTGAAAAAGAAATCCAAGTGGTTTGGAAAATTGACGCAAAAGGAGATTTATCGTCAGGCTGTTGAAAACGCAATGAGCGGTAAAGCTATCCCCTATGGCAAGTATAGAAAATACTATATGACCAATATTTTCTTTGGCGGAAAACTCCCCAGATTCCTCGGATTCGACTACGGCCCCATCCAGCTTCATGGAAGCCGCGCCACAATTCCTCAGGGACAGCTGTTCATGGCAGGCGGCAGACAAACCAGCTTTGCGCCGTCATACAGAATGATCTGCGACCTGGCCGAAGATGCCATACATACCAATATCGCCGGCGGGCCCTCAGACAGAAGGTTTTCGAAATATTATACCATGGGAATAAAAGATTGGATGGTGGGAAGATATAAAATACTACAGCCATAGATTGGTTTAATAAATCTAATAAATCGGACTGGAGATTAATGTGCCCCTCACCAAGGCAGGGTCTTGTATTCACTGCATCGTGGCACTTTGCCCCTGCTCGATGAAATCCACTTTCCCTTGACACATACTGCCAATTTGCCTATATTTCCCGTCAAAAAAAGCTGAAAAAGAGAGCCCGAGGTTTGATCCAATGCCCATTCTAACAAAGATATCAAAAAATAAAATTGTCTGGATTGTTTTGGCGGTGGTGATTATCGCCGCTATCTGGATGATCGGCAGGAAAAAGGCTGTCCCGGTCAGGGTGATCGAACTCAAGCCCACCGAGCTCAGGGTGATCGTCAATGCAACAACAACATCTACAGTCAAATCTGAAATAGAAGTTACACTCTCTGCTCAGCGAACCGGCAGGGTCATCCGCCTTCCGGTTAAAGAGGGAGACATCGTTCAAGCCGGTGCACTCATCGCCCAACTCGATCTGACCGAGGAATCGGTCCAAACAAGAAGTGCTCTGTCCCAGAGCAAAGCGACGTATGAAGAAGCGGAAAAAAACCTGAATCGCTCAAAAAACCTGTTAGACAAGGATATCATTGCCCAGAAGGAGTTCGATGCAGTCCGCAGAAACTATGAAGTCGCAAAATCACAATATCAGGCTGCTATCGCCGATGCAGATGTGAAACGGGGTCATTCCGTCATCCGAACTCCTTTTTACGGCGTTGTTGCCAAGAAGTACACCGAGGCGGGAGAACTTCTGCTCCCCGGCAAACAGATCGTGACTATCGTTGACCCTGACCGCATTTATGTTCTTGCCACCATCGACGAAGTTGACCTGGGCAGACTTCGCCTGGGACAGCCGGTATCCATCACCATCGATGCCTTTCCTGAAGAAAAATTTCAGGGCAAGGTCGAGAGAATTTCACCCATCGTGAGCGGAGGCAAACTTGAGACACGCACCGCAGATGTCTGGGTCTATTTCAACGAAAAACAGACAAAAATCAAACCCGGAATGTCAGCCGACGTTGAGATACTGGTGACGACCCTTTATAACGTGCTTTCAGTTCCGTCACAGGCAGTTGTTGAGAGGGAAGGAAAAAAACAGGTTTTTGTCGCTGAAAACCGCTCCCTTAAACCCGGCGATACATCCGCTGCAAGGCTAAAACCTGTTCAGATTGGAGAAACCAACTGGAGCTTCACCCAGATTTCAGGCGGCCTCTCCGCAGGCGAACAGGTCATTACTACGCCTGAAGCAGAAGGTCTGAAAAACGGC
>JAABPS010000191.1 GCA_011391835.1 Desulfobacteraceae bacterium | reverse complement strand
CCGTTATTGAATATCATTCAAATTCAGCGGCATCTAAGGCGATTACGACTCTATGGGAAAAAGTTGCAACTCAGCTTGCATTGTGAGAGCTGTGTTTCTGGTAAAGAAACCGATAAAATGATGATCAGACATTCCAAGGAGGGGGAAATATGGGAATACCGATTAATGAAGTTGAAAAAGTAGACATACTGACACTCCAGGATAATTATGTGGATTTAACTGCCGGCGACAATTCAGATGTTATACAGCGGGCCGTGCCTTTAAAGGATATGGAAATCAGAAACTCCATCCTTGCCGAACATGGTTTTTCAGCGGTCGTGACTCTGACCATTGGAGGGGAAAATAGAAGACTTCTTTTTGATTTTGGTTTCTCAGAACAGGGAGCTGCGTTTAATGCCGACGCTCTGGGCGTGGATCTCTCCTCTATTGAGGTATTAGCCCTTTCACATGGCCACTTTGATCATTCCGGCGGGATGAAGGCGATGGTAAGGAAAATCGGAAAGCCGGGAATTGAAATGGCGGTTCATCCTCAGGTGTTCCGGAATCCCAGATATATAAAAATAACAGATGATTTTAAAATAAAATTTCCGGCATTGACCCGGGAAGATATTTCAGCGGCAGGGGTAAAGATTGTTGAGGCAAAGGATCCGTATCCGCTTCTGGACGGGGCGGTCCTTTTTCTGGGTGAAATCCCCAGAAAAACGGATTTTGAAAAGGGAATTCCCTCCATGTATTACCAGGAGGATGGCAACGAAAAGTGGGATGATTTGATTGACGATACCGCCATTGCGGTCCACGTCAAAGGGAAGGGGCTTGTGGTGCTATCCGGGTGCGCTCATTCCGGAATTATCAATACAGTCAAGCATGCTCAGAAAATATCAGGAATTGACAAGGTGTTTGCCGTGATGGGTGGATTTCATCTGACAGGCCAGAATATGGAACCGGTGATTGATAAAACGATTGGCAGTTTCAAAGAGATGAACCCTTCGTATATTGTTCCAACCCATTGTACAGGCAGAAAGGCCATTCTATCGATTGAAAAGGAGATGCCGGACCGGTTTATATTGAACATGGCCGGAACCAGGCTGACCTTTGCAGCTTAAACTGTTTTAA
This sequence comes from Desulfobacteraceae bacterium, assembly GCA_011391835.1. Taxonomy (GTDB): domain Bacteria; phylum Desulfobacterota; class Desulfobacteria; order Desulfobacterales; family JAABPS01; genus JAABPS01. The sequence goes on along the minus strand of JAABPS010000191.1, from coordinate 4,662 downwards.
AAAAGGACATACGATGGAAAAGATATTGATTGTGGGCTGTAAGCGGGCTATGGATAACGTCTGTATCGGATGCTCAAGATGCATAGTTGGATTTAACAAAAAAGATGGTGAATTTGACAGATATAAGGATCAAGACTCCGAACTGATAGGACTTCTTAATTGTGGCGACTGCCCGGGCGCGGCGATTGTAACACGGCTTGCCCAGGTGAACTTATGGAATAAACCTATGGGAGAAAAAATTACCAAGGTTCATATTGCAGCGTGCATAATAGATCATTGCCCTTATAGAGAAACCATTATAGAAAAAATAAAGAAAAAAGCGGGGGTTGAGGTGATTGAGGGGACTCATCCATACAAGCCGGAAAATATATTTGCATAGGAGACGACTCTAAATGGATGCAATCAGATTCAAGGTGAAATTTCTTCCCCATGAACGGGAGATAACCGTTGACGATGGTGAAACTCTTATTCATGCTGCGATGGAGGCTGGCGTTCATATTAATGCGTCCTGCGGCGGAGAAGGGGTATGCGGCAAGTGCCGTGTACTCATTGAAGAAGGGGATGTGGCAGAAGGAATATCGGAAAAGCTCAGTAAAGAGGATATTGAAAAAGGGTACAGGCTGGCATGCAAGTCTTTGATTAAAAACGATCTTGTTGTAAGAATTCCGGTAGAATCAACTATCGACGCAAGCGTTCTTAACCTTCAGTCAACCCCCAGAAAAACAGCTCATATTAAACAGATGGATTTGGGTGAGTTGAAGGAAAAAGGACTTTTCACTCCTCCAGTGGAGAAAAAATATCTTGAACTTCCTGAACCATCTATACAGGACAATCTTCCGGATGTTTCCCGTATGGTTAATTATCTCAAGCTCAACCATGACGAACATCGGTTGTATGTGACCCTCTCTGTTATTCAAAAAATACCGGATATTATCCGGCAGCAGAATTTCAAAATTACTGCGACTCTTGCAAGACCGGTTCATCAAGGAGGACGGACACGCATTATCAATGTTCAGCCGGGTGATACAACAGATAGAAATTTTGCCATTGCCATAGATATTGGCACAACAACCATCAATGGTCAGATTCTGGATTTAAAGAGCGGCGAAGTTCTATCTGAACATGGAGAATTTAACGGGCAGATCAGCTACGGTGAGGATGTCATCAGCAGAATTGTGTATGCGGAAAAAGCCGGAGGGCTTAAGAAACTGCAGGATGTTGTCATTAAAACAATAAACACAGTGATCGATAGTATTGTTAAACAGTCCGGAATTGACAGTGAGGAAATATCAACCATTACACTGGCTGGGAATACCACCATGACCCAGCTGATGCTTGGAGTAAACCCCAGATATATCCGGCGTTCGCCGTATGTGCCGGCGTCAACTATTTATCCGCCTATCCGGGCGATTGACCTGGGCATGAACGTGAAAGAACACGTCACGGCATTGATATATCCGCAGGTATCAAGCTATGTTGGGGGGGATATTGTTTCCGGTGTCATGGGATCCGGTATGTATCGGACAGAGGAACTTACTCTTTTCATGGATATTGGAACCAATGCGGAAATTGTGATTGGCAATAAGGACTGGCTTGCATGTGCGGCCTGTTCAGCGGGGCCGGCATTTGAAGGGGGTGGAATCAAATTGGGGATGCGCGCTTCCAAAGGGGCTATTGAGGATTTTTCTCTTGACCCGGTTACTCTGGAGCCCATGATCGTTACTATCGGGAAGGTGCGGCCCAAGGGGATTTGCGGTTCCGGGCTGATTAGCATGGTAGCCACCATGTTTGAAATGGGTGTTATTGATAACCGCGGTAAATTCAACCGTGATTTGAATAGCAATCGCATCCGTGAGGTGGATGGGGTATATGAGTTTGTTCTTGCATGGAAAGATGAAACACAGATTGACCGGGATGTTGTGATCAGTGAAATTGATATTGAAAATTTAATCCGAGCTAAAGGGGCTGTTTATAGCGGTTGCATGACCCTTCTTTCTGAGGTGGGAATGACCATGAATAATATTGAACGGATCATTCTGGCCGGTGGATTTGGAAGTTATGTTGATCTTGAAAAGGCAATGATTATCGGTCTGTTACCGGAGACAGACGCTGGCAAAGTGACATTTGTGGGGAATGGCTCGCTGATGGGCGCTAAGATGAGTTCGCTGACAAACCGGATACGAAGAGATGTTGTTGAAGTAACTAAAAAAATGACCAATTTTGAACTTTCTGAAACGCCTTCTTTTATGGATAATTACATGGCTGCGCTTTTCCTGCCCCATACGGATATGAAAATGTTTCCAAAACTGAAAGAGCGCTTAGATGCAAGAATGAGTGCAAGAAGGGGAGTGTTGCAGTAACATCTATATCCATCTTCAGTTGATGCGCCTGCAAGGAATGAACCCCATTTAGTTACAAATTATCAATTAATTACCCTCATCTATTGACAAACAAAATAGTGCAATATAAAGATGAAAATTCTAAATATAAACGGATACAAATCTACTGGGTGTAGATAATGATAATAAATAGCAATGATGGAAGGAGGGGATAAAACGTAATTACTGTGTTGAATGTGTGCTGTTTACCCTTTTTTGGGTTATAGATTGTTTTGAGTGGAACAAACCTCAAATATTTATTTAATATATCGATCACTTAGATTAATAAGGAGGTAACATTGGGCTTAGAATTTTTTAAAGAATCATATGCCGGCGGTATAAAGGAGATTACCCTGGGAAAGGGTAAAAATGCTGTAACCGTCGGTGGCGAGACATGCTACCCATTTTATCAGTTTGAAGGGCGCATGCCGAATAAGCCAAAAATCGCGATGGAAATTTGGGACATGAAACCGGAAGAATGGCCTGATTCAGCATTGAGCCATTTTAAAGATGTTGTTTCTGATCCGGTTGCGTGGGCAAAGAAATGTGTAGATAAATTCGGTGCGGATATGATCGTACTCCAACTCAAAAGCACAGATCCGAACATAAAGGACACCAGTGCCAAAGATGCGGCTGCTACTGTCAAAAAAGTAAGCAAGGCAGTTAATGTCCCGCTTATTGTATGGGGATCTGCAAATGTCCAAAAGGATGAAGAGGTGCTGAAGAAGGTTTCCGAAGAGTGCGAAGGTGCTAACCTTACGTTAGGGCCCGTTGAGGATAAGAACCACAAGGGAATTGGTGCCAGTGCCATGGGATATGGGCACACGATTATCTCATCGTCACCCATTGATGTTAATCTTGCGAAGCAAATCAATATTCTTCTTGAAAACCTTGGTGTTTCTCCGAGCCGTATGATCATCGATCCTACCACAGGAGGCCTGGGATATGGGATGGAATATTCGTATTCGGTTATGGAGAGGCTCAGAATGGCAGCCCTGAATCAGGGAGATGACAAACTGCAGCTCCCCCTTATTAATAACATCGGCAATGAGATATGGAAGTGCAAGGAGGCCAAGCTATCAGCAAAAGAGGCGCCTGAACTGGGGGATCCTGAAAAACGCGGCATTCTGATGGAAGCGGTTGCCGCAGTTACCTATTTGATGGCGGGTTCGGATATTCTCATCATGCGACATCCTGAAGCTGTTAGAATGGTGAGAGCCTTTATTGATCGATGTTCTGATGGAGGGTCAGCTGCAGATGTGAGTTCCATCAAGAAAGAACTGGCGGATGCAAAGATTGATTTTGCCAAAATTTCGCCAAAACCGGATTTAACAATCAAAGAAGAGAAGAAGGCTGCGCCTGCGGCGAAAAAGGTTGCTCCTAAAGCGGCTCCGGCTCCCAAGGCAGCGCCAAAAGCAGCAGCCAAGGCAGCGCCTGCAAAAGAAGCACCCGCGCCGAAAGCAGCGCCTGTTAAAGAAGCTGCGCCGGCTGTTCCCGAAGCAGCTAAAAAAACGGATGCCGAAGTTAAAGCAAAAGCAGATGCTGAAGCCAAAGCAAAAGCAGACGCTGAAGCCAAGGCAAAGGTTGAAGCCGAAGGAAAGGCCAAGGCAGAAGCTGAAGCGAAGGTAAAAGCCGAAGCTGAGGCAAAGGTTAAGGCTGAAGCTCAAGCAAGGGCAAAGCGCGATGAAGCGGAAAACGAATTGAGGCTCAAACGCGCTCAAGAGCGTGAAAAACATGCACAGGATAGAGCAAAAAAGGCTGGTACAGAGAAAGTAACGATGACCGCAGCGCCCGAGCAATTAGATGAAATAATGACAATACTAAGCAGGCTGGATAGAATTCATAGACGAATTCCTTTATACTAACTGTTGAGCAGGCAATCATAGAATCGACAGTGAAATTTTTAAATTGCCGAAATAAAACAATAATGAGGAGGAACCTCTTATGTCAGAAGAAAAACAAGAAAAAGCAGCAAAGGAGCCGAAGCTGGCAGATCCAGTAAAGGCTTCCATTGATGTTGCGACTCAGGAAATGATTCAACGAGCCCACGATCTGGGCATCGAAACAATTTTCGACCGTGCGGAAAGCATGAAACCCTGTAATATCGGAATTCAGGGGACATGCTGTAAGAATTGTGCCATGGGGCCATGCCGGCTCCCGCTTCCCAAATCCGGGATTGAAGGGAAAGATGACAGAAAGGGCCTGTGCGGCGCTACGGCAAATACCATAGCCGCCCGCAACTTTGCCCGAATGGTAGCAGCAGGCGCGGCTGCGCATTCTGACC
>JAABPS010000020.1 GCA_011391835.1 Desulfobacteraceae bacterium | reverse complement strand
CCCAAACGATTTAAGCCGTTATTTCAGAGATACTGTGGTAAATAGCGCAGTGATACAGTATGGTTATTGATGATATTACCAGAATATTGCATATGTTTGAAGAAGCGCAGGATGCGGTATGTTTCTGTGACGATATGACTTTTGACGAATTCTGCAGTGATAAAAAAACCGTAAACGCAACTGTACGTTCCATAGAAATTATTGGTGAAGCGGCTTCCAAAATCTCAACTCCTTTCCGGGAAAAATACAATAAGATTAATTGGCGGGATGCAATATCCATGAGAAATGTTCTGGCTCACGCTTATTTCGATATCGATTATGAAATTATCTGGAAAACTGTACAAACAGATTTGCCGCCGCTTATCGCAATCCTTAAAGAGATACTCAATAAAGAGAAATAGTGAAACTAAAAGACGAAATCAATCTTCCGCTTAACTCAACTTCTGATATTTTTTAACGTTCTTCAACGCCAGGCAGGTTCTCTCGAATTTTTGGTAGTATTTTATTCGCGTCTCGGATCATCTCTTGTACAAGAACAGATACCGGTCGAATGTCGCGAATCAGCCCCGCAACCTGCCCGCAACCGCGAGTTGAAAACGTTGTATTGGATTGCGGCTGATTTTTACTGACCGTGTTTTTTGCTTCCTGATAAAAAGCATCCGCGATAGTCCGTACCGCTCCCTTTTCTGACCGAAGAAGCGTTGTATCCGTTTCTTTTGCAAGAACGAGCATTTCCTTGAATTCCCGTGATACCTCACATTCTTCAGCAGCCAGAAATACCGTACCCATCTGAACCGCAACAGCGCCAAGAGCAAGCGCCGCAGCCAATCCACGGCCATCTCCAATACCGCCTGCCGCAATAACCGGACATGATACCGCATCCACCACCCGGGGCACCAGGACAAAGGTAGTAATTTCATCCCTGCTGGTCACTCCCCCGGATTCAACTCCCTCGGCTATAACAGCATCCACTCCTGAGTTATCTGCCTTGACGGCAAATTCCACATTGGGCACCACATGCATCACAAAAATACCGTTTTCTTTTAGTTGCGCGGTATATACACGGGGATCACCTGCGGAGGTGGAAACGACCGTTAGTTGTTCCTTTATAACAGTTGAAACGATGTCATCCGCACGCTTTGACCTCACCGGGATATTCACACCAAACACCTTGTTTGTGAGTTCCCGTGTTCGATGGATTTGCTCTTTTAACTCCGAAGCGCTCCAGGTGGCAGCGCCCAGCAGCCCGAGCCCACCCGCATTGCTCACCGCAGCAGCCAGCGGAGCTGTTCCCACCCTCGCCATGCCGCCCAGGATAATAGGGTATTGAATTCCAATGGTATGACAAAATGAATTTTTCATAAATTATCGTATAGCCGACATGCCCAAATGCTTCGCGTGCACTGTAACAATCCCTATCCCTTTTTCTTTCTCATAAATGATTGTTTCGTAGCGCATCCGAATTCTCCCCATATAGTGTTCATAGCTGTCCCGTATTAAACTGAATCATTTACTCTAAAAACCATGAAAAATTTTGTCAATGAAAATGATGCGCTCTGCATAACCCTTTGATAATAGCCGGTTATACAAGCAATTTCATGGCAGGCATTTATTCGTATTGTTATCTTAAAAAAAAATTGATATCAAATAACCAATCGTAATTACTCTGTTCCATATTTGCCATATATTCGAACAATCAATCCTAAATCCTTAATGAGGAGACAATGGATGTTTCAACTCAAGTTTGACGAAACCAAATGTTTTGCCTGCGAGACAAACGACTGTCTTACCAAATGCCAGTACCTGAAAATAGACCCCGATACCGCCAAGATTGAAATAAAAAAAATTATCAATAAGAAAGATTCGTTTGTCCTGCACGAGTGCGTCACCTGTTATGCGTGTGAGGAATATTGCCCGACCGGCAATCATCCATTTTACCTGATCGTTCAACGGCAGGAAGAATTAAATATTCTCCCCCTGCCCGACCCGCTGATTAAGCGCGGAATTCGGATCGGTATCCCCTTCAGGGGTGAACCTGACATTCAGGAGATAAAAGGACCGGCCCTTAATCTTGGCGTATTCAGTTCTCTGGCAACCTTAACCCGGGGGAAGCTCTTCGAAGGGCTGACCCTGATGTCCGCCGATTCCCGTAAGATGTTTCACTACTTCTGTCAGCTGATGTATCTGCACTTTGGCAGGATTTCCGTCATCAATGAACGGCTGGAAAAAATCATTGAAACCATCGCTGCTCACAAGGTCAAAGAAGTAGTACATTTCCATGATGAATGTTACGGCACCTACACATCCTACGCGCCAGCCTTTGGTTTTGCGGTGCCGTTTAAGTCCATCCATTTGTTTGAATATCTTTACAACAGGCTGAAGGAGCTCAAGAGTGAAATAAAACCCTTAAATTTCAAGGTAGCTTATCAGCGTCCCTGCTCCTCAAGACTTTCATCGGATAAATACCAGTTTGTGGACAAAATCTTTGACCTCATTGGTGCAGAACATGTAAAACGTGAGTATGTTGGTGAAAATGCCCTGTGCTGCGGCGGTACCATATTAGGCCAGAAAAAGAAAGGCAGCCGCCAATTCAGTTTGGATCTGCAAAAGAAAAATATTGACGATATGCAACGCGCAGGGGCCCAGATATGTGTGTTTAATTGCCCGGCATGCATGCAGACCATTGGCAAACCCGTTGCCAAAAAAGGCATGATGCCTGTATTTATGAGCGATCTGTGCCGTCTCGCCATTGGGGAGAAAACATCATAAGGAGATAATTATATGGATGCCGTTTACCAGGCTCTCGTTAAAATTGTTGGAGAGGATTATGCGTCCAATCGACCGGAAGAACTTTTTACCTATTCCAAAGATCTGGGAACGTCGGAGCCGAAATTTCCGGATTATGTCGCTGCACCGAAGACAGCGGAGGAAGTCCAAAAAATTATCCTGCTGGCCAATAAGAAAAAAGTTCCGGTGGTTCCACTGGGCGGCGGCATGTCCCTGGCCGGTCTGGCCTTGCCCTTACAGGGAGGCATTGCTCTTGATTTAAAACGGATGGACCAGATTATCGAGTTAAACGAAAAGGCCAGGTACGTGGTTGTGGAAGCCGGTATTTCCAATGGAAAGCTCACCGCTTATCTTCATAAACATTATCCGCACCTTATGCATTCCGAACCCGGCGCACCCCCGGCGGCCACCATCGGGGGCAACATCGCCATCCACGGGCAGGGAGACATGGCTCACCCGTACGGCTTTAATTCCGATATGGTCAACGGCATGGAAGTAGTTCTGCCCACCGGAGAAATCTGCAAATTTGGGTCCTGTTCAATTGGAAGCGGGTGGTATACCCTGCACCCCCTGCCGGATATTGGATTGTTTCTGGGATGGAACGGCTCAACCGGTATTATTACCAAAATATCTTTGCGGCTGTTTCCGTGCAAAAAAATCAGAGAAATGGATCTTTTTGTGGTAGAAGATGAAGGGCTCATCCCTGACCTTTTATATGAATTGACACACGTTGGAATGGCTGAAGATCTCATCGCCTTTACTTCCGCTATCCCGCCTTTTATGGACGGCGTTCATCATATCAGTATGAATATCACCGGCGATACTGAAGAAGAAATGGAGTTTAAGCGTCATCTGCTTCTTGACGGCAAACTTGCCAGATATATACAAGACGGCACGGGAGGCATTGGCGCTGTTTCCCAGGATATCCAGCGCCCTCAGATTAGCAAGTCCGCTGACTGGAAAAAAGGAGGCGGATTTGAATATGTGGGATCGATTATGCCCGTAACCGCTTATCCGGAGTGTTACCGCCGGGGCGCCGAAATCTCTACCCGTCATAATATCCCTTATACGGTTTTGGGCAGAGTCATTGGCAGCGCACACGCAATGATGTTTTCCTGGTCCTATGCTTTTAACCGGGCGGATCCCGAAACCGTCCGGCATGCCAGAGAAGCCCTGCATGAGACCGACAGCCTGGTACTGGAACTTGGCGGCACTATCTGGAAGCCAGCTGTTTTCGGGCAAAAACTCATGATGGACAGAATGGATTCCAACACACTTCAGATGATGAAAAAGGTAAAAAACCTGCTGGACCCCAATGGCATTATGAACCCTGGAAACTGGGAGGTCAACGAATGACACGTACAGCATACAAATACAACGATATAATCCACAGATGTTTTCGGTGTGGTTACTGCAAATTTCCGACCAACTGGGATGACGTCAACAATTGTCCTGCTTATGCCAGGTTCAGACTGGAAAGCTATTCCGCCGGCGGACGTCTCTGGTTGATTAGAGCATGGGTAAATGGCGAACTGGAATGGACGGAACACCTTGCCAAGATTGTTTACGCGTGCGCTGCCTGTAAAAATTGCGTGGAGAAATGCCCGTTGAGCTTCAGCGATGAAATTGTGAATATGGTCATCGCAGCCAAAAATGAAATGGTTGAATTGGGACTGCTCCCTGCACCGGTGAAGTCCTTTTTGAAAAATATTCAGCTGCATGGGAATCCATACGGTATTTCCGCCAAAAAAAGAAGTCAATGGATGGAAGGAACCCGGGTAGAAACATATAGCAATCAGGAATTTCTTTATTATGTGGGGTGCGAAGGTTCCTACGACACCCGGGCGCAACAGGCCGCCAGAGCCCTGGGAGAACTTTTGTTAAAGGCCGGTGTATCCTTCGGGGTTTTGGGCAAGAAAGAAATTACAGATGGCAATGAAGTGGGAATGATGGGTGAAGATGGCCTGCTGGAATGGGTAGTAGAAAAAAATATAAAACAGTTTAAAGAGTTGGGAGTAAAGAAAATTATCACATTATCTCCTCATTCCTATAACGCGTTTAAAAGTATTTATCCAAAGTTTGATGGTAAATTCGAAGTATTTCACTATACCCAGATTCTTTCCGATCTTATGAAAAAGCGGAAACTTTCAGACCTGAAAGAAATTCAAAAAAAAGTTACCTTTCATGATCCCTGCTTTCTCGGCCGATGGAACAAGGATTATGATTCGCCCAGAAACGTATTAAAATCTCTAAAAGGAATAACTCTGGTAGAAATGGAAAGAAATAAAAAGGGCGCCCTGTGTTGCGGAGGCGGCGGCGGAAATTTTTATACAGATATCCTTGGAGGAAGTGAAGACAGCCCAGCCCGGATACGGGCCAGAGAAGCAGCGGATACTGGCGCAGAGATTTTAGCCGTCGCATGCCCTAACTGCTTAACCATGCTGGAAGATGCCGTTAAAGCGGAAAGGCTTGACGATAAACTGATCGTGCAGGACATTTCTGAAATTCTTGCTATCTGAGGTTATTATCGTTTTATTCATTTGTTCTGCCTCATACATATCACTATAATTCTCACCGGCATATCAATTCTTCATAGATTGTCATAGACACCCATCAGCGCCGTGGAGAAGGCCAACCGAAGACGTGGCAACCATGAGAAGACAAGACGCTGAATTTAAAGAAGGAGTCTTGCATCTGGCGTTGCCCAAAGTAGAGAAAGAGCAACCCCGAAAAATTACCGTGAAGTCCGCTTAAGTTTCTACAAAGGCCGGTAGCAGATTCATCCTGCCGGCCTTTTTTCTGCCGCTTGCCTAAACTAAATACTTCTGATAATAAAATGTCTACTCATTAATGAAGGTGATACTGCTTTTTTAGGCAAAAACTCTATGCCCAGGACACATTATAATCCCAAAAGATTCGGCTCATGACACAGGCGCCATCTGCTATTAAAGACTACAGGACTTCTCCCAGAGCGGTTTCTTTATTCGCAAAGGTATTCCCCAGTCTTCGTTTTTACAGCTTTTTTATCTGGGTCGTTTTTAAAGCAGGCTTAAACGCAAAGCATGGTCGATACGACACGAACGCCTGGCGCCAGAACAGCGTGGATCTTCTGCATGCATTGGAAGGCATTGGCGTATGTTTTGAGATAACCGGATTTAAACATCTTGAGGACGTTCATCCTCCCTATGTCATCATCGCCAATCACATGAGTACCCTTGAAACTGTCGCGCTTCCTTCCATTTTTCTGCCGTTTACCAATGTAACATTTATTATCAAGCAGAGCCTGCTGAAATATCCTTTTTTTGGACATATTTTACGAACACGCGATCCGATTGCCGTTAATCGCACCAACCCCAGACAGGATTTGAAAACCGTGATGGAAGAAGGCCTGAGCAGGCTGGAAAGGAATATTTCAGTAATTGTTTTTCCTCAAACAACCCGCACCCTCTTTGTGGAGCCCAGCCAGTTTAACACCATTGGCGTTAAACTGGCCCAACGGGCCAACGTCCCCATTGTTCCCGTTGCACTAAAAAGTGATGCCTGGGGAAATGGAAAATACCTCAAAGATTTTGGGAGAATTGATCCGTCAAAAAAAGTTTACTTCACTATCGGAAAACCTATATGGATAAATGACCGAGGCAGGGACGAACATCGGACCATCGTACAATTTATTAATCAGGAACTGAATAAATGGAGAAATGAACTATAAGGACTTGACCACTACATGCACGTAATTTATAAATAAATTCTAAAATTTTAATAAATGAACTTTTATGAACATAGTTTAAATCCTAAAATGCATAATAGTACACGCCTGGATAAATTCTTAACTATTATTTATTTAGCGATCGTTTTTTTGATGGCGGTTTTAATCGCCTATCTTAAACTCCGAGGGCTTTTTTTATGGAATTACACTTCTGATATCTTTATTTTCGATCAGGTAATGGGAAATACATTAACTGGAAATTTTGGCATAGACTTTACGTATGGAAATCAGTTCGGCGAACATGCGTTCTTTATCTTACTCCTCCTTTTGCCGTTTAAATTAATTTTAAATAACAATATGGTTTTTATGTTGGCGCTGCTTGGGCCAATCTTTTATGCTTTTAGTGGAATTTTATTGTTCTTTCACCTCAAAACTTCTATTCGGACTATCGGTGCATTTATTCTATCTCTTAGCTATTTATTACTATTTGGAATAACCTATCGAGCTCTTTTTGAATCTCTATATGGTTTTCACCCAGACATCCTCGCTGGCTTTTGTATGCTATTATTCACAATTTGTATACTCGAACAGCAAAAGCTCAACCGTCTTAATAAGAATTCAAAATATTATCTGGCAGGCTTTGGTTTATTTTATATTATTTTTGTGAGCTTAAAGCAGGAAATGGCATTACTTGCTATGATATTTTTTTTTCTAACCTATCTTTTCGATAAACGCCATAAACGTTTTAACTTATGTTTTCTTTTAGTCTCCTCAATGATATTTCTTTTGGGAACAGCTTTTGTCTCCATCTTCCAAACCGAATTCAATCGCGGGAATGCTACCTTAATACATAATTTTTTTGTTTTAATACAAAAAGAAAAACTAAATATATTTTTGAAAGATATTGTAATTAAGTATTATTTTTATATTGGATTATTAACAATAGCCTTCCTATCCGCATTTCTTTCTAACCTTCAATTCAACAGTTATATCTTTGCAATGTTTCTAATAGCGATTTTAAAGTCAACGTTTGCTTTTTTAAGTAACGATTTTTCTTTATTAACTTGGCATAACTTTCCATGCGTTGTGCTTATCACAGGCGCAATAACACTACAACTCGGAATAGATAATCGTTCAAAAATAAACCTCTTTCGCTTTACAACACTCCTTATCTTTCTTCTATCCGGAATTATCTTTGTAAAAAATGATCTTGCTTTTTTCTTTAATAAAAATATGGCCTATGAATCGCGATCAGAGATTATAGGCAAAATGTCATCCGCAATCCATAGTATAAAAGCCGAAATTCCTGAAGATAAAATTGTAGCTGTACCTGCGATGTCAGCTGTTGAATGGGTTGATCGAATGTGTACATTCTATGACCGGGGAGTAAACAGCCCCCCCAGAGGAATTGCAGACTATGTCGTTCTGCCGAAAGAAAATAACGATATTCCTTTAAGCCTTTTTTGTTTGATATATTGCAGACCAAACGAGAGCAATAAAATAAAAAACGAATTTTCACTCATTAAAGAAAATGGGTACTTTATGGTTTTTAGAAGATATCATATCAGCAAAAAAAATCTCGAATCACGTCTAAAATTTATAAAGTATTTTAATATGCCAAAATAAATTTTAGAACTTTTTCCGCGTCTATATTCTACAGAAAATCCTTTGCTGCTTTAAGGATGCTCTTTGTTTTAAACTGTCTTTATCATAATCTCTTCTTTAGAAAACCGGGGCCTTTGCCCTGGATCCTGAGCCGGATACCTAATAGGCAGAAGCATCACCACGTAAAGGTTATCATTTAGCCCCAGAATCTTTTTTGTTTTTTCACTGTCAACCCGACCAATCCAGCACGTTCCCAGGCCGAGGTCCGTAGCCCTTAAAACGATATGTTCAATCGCAATAGCAACATTCATTGCCAGGTATCCACTAATGGATATGGATTTTCCTATATTGCTTTCATACTTGCCGGAATCGGGGTTATCGATTTCAACATCCGTAAACGCGCCTGCTTCCAAAAGCTCCTTTACTCTTTTGGGCCTGGTTTCAAAAGCGGTTAAATCCGAACAGCAGACAAAAAGCACCGGCGCCTTTAAAGCAAATTTATAGGGCGTCACCTCATCAAGTTTTTTCTTGATCTCCTCTGATTTAACAATGACAAATCTCCAGGGCTGTATATTCGAGCCCGATGGAGCCAGCCGGGCCGCTTCCAGTAATTCGTCGATCAATTCATCCGGTACGGGATCCTCCTTAAATTTTCGAATGCTCCGCCGCTGCTTAATGACATCGATTAATTCCATCTCGCTGCCTCCATTGAAAAAGTTTTGAATTGTACAATTTCTATCCTTTTTAATGCTCATCAACCATTTACCATGTATAGTCTAAACCTCTAACACGTCAGGAGACTGAAATCAAATAACCTGAATTTCACAGGGGATATTCAACATGTAACGAAACCATCATTCAATATGTGTCAGCGCTTTATATTTTTAGCCCTTTACTATTGACTAACGGAATAAAAGAGGTTATGCGTATCGTTTCTGAATAAAAATAAATCTGTATTAACTGTTTGTAAAAATTAGATAAAAAATCAACCAATGGCTAATCAAAATTTAGATATTCTCTTTAATCCAAAAAACATAGCATTGATCGGCGCATCTGCCAACCCTTCAAAATGGGGCTATTTAATTCTGCTGAACATTCTCAAGGGGAATTACCGGGGCCTAATTCATCCCATTAATCCTAAAGAAAAAACGATACTTGGGATTCAGTGTTATCCAACCATAAATGATATCCCAGGGTCCGTTGATGTGGCCATGATCACAACACCGGCCAAGGTGGTTCCGCCGCTTATTGACGAATGCGGCAAAAAAGGCGTTCCTTTTATTATCGTTGTCACTTCTGATTTCAGCGAAACAGGTCATGAAGGCGCGAAACTGGAGCGGGAAGTCGTTGCCAGAGCCAAAAAATATGGAATACGCATTGTGGGTCCAAACACCATGGGAATCTTCAGTGCCAAGCCAACTCTCCATGCGCTGATGCCGCCGGTCATGCCGCTACACGGGCCTGTTTCGATGTTTTCCCAGAGTGGAAACGTCGGCGTACAAATGCTGGCATGGGGTTTTGACGAAGGTGTGGGATTTGAAAAATTTGTCAGCAGCGGAAATGAAGGCGATCTGAATTGTGTTGACTATGTTGAATATTTTGGTCAGGATAAAGATACAAAGGTGATTCTGGCATACCTGGAGGGTATTGATCCGGATATTCGATTTAAGGCGTCTATCAAGGAAGTATCAAAAAAAAAGCCAATCTTTGTATTTAAAGGGGGAAGAACCAACGTCGGTGGAAAGGCTGCCGCATCTCACAGCGGTTCCATGGCAGGAGAATCCAGAATTTTTAAGGGTGCCCTGCGTCAGGCCGGAATGCTGGAGGTTTTAACCAGCCAGGCGCTTATGGACTGCGCCAAAACATTTTCACATTACCCCCTTCCCAAAGGCAACAGAATCGGCATACTGACTCGGGGAGGCGGATGGGGAGTCATCACTGCTGATAGCTGCGAAGAAAATGATCTGGTGGTCCCTCCGCTGCCGGATGAACTGATTAAAAAATACGATAAAATTTTGCCAAAATACTGGAGCCGGGGCAATCCGGTAGATATGGTGGCTGCCATCGCAAATGATCCGTTTCTTGAATGTCTTGAAATTCTTGCAAACTGGGATGGTATCGATGCCATCCTCGCTCTGGGAGCCGCTGAACGAGGGTTCAAGTTTCCTCATGACCCTGGTGTGAAAGAACCCAAAGAGCTGGTGGATACGCTTCATTCAATATTGCAGTTCATAGAATCAAAGAAAAATGATCGCAGTAACACCCTGGAGGGTATTCGATCACTGGTGGATTCATCAGGAAAACCAATTATTATGGTATCTATCGGAACAGATGCTTCACACAAATCGTATCTCGAAGAATACGGTATCGTGTCATTCCCCACTCCGGAAAGGGCTGTTCGGGTTCTTACCCAAATGTGTAATTACCAGAAGTTTTTAAACTCACGAGAATAAAAATAAAGGAAGCAGTAAAATGAAAATCATCGAACAAGCAATTCAAAGAGGCCAGAAAACATTATCCGAATATGAGTCAAAGCTGTTGCTCTCAGAATATGGCATTCCGGTGACTGCCGAAAAGACAGTGACCAAGGAAGATGATGCCGTAAAGGCTGCTGCTAAAATCGGCTATCCCGTGGTATTAAAGGGATCCGGCGCAGACATAAGCCATAAAACAGAGCTTGATATGATTTCACTTGACCTGAAAAACGAATCCGATGTCCGCCAGGCATTTCAAAAATTAACGTCTAATCCCAAAGCAAAAGTCAAAGAAGTCCTGGTGCAGCAGATGGTGAAAGGTGATCGAGAGCTTGTTGTTGGATTGAATCGAGACCCTCAGTTCGGGCCCTGTGTCATGTTCGGCCTGGGCGGAATATTTACTGAAATTCTTCAGGATGTCACCTTCCGTGTAGCGCCGCTGACACGCTGGGACGCTATGGACGCCATGGAGGATATCCGGGGTAAAAAGATTCTCGATGCATTTAGAGGAAAACCTCCGGTGGATCGCGAAATCCTTGCTGACATACTCATTGCTGTGGGCAAAATCGGTTTGGATCATGACAGTGTTAATGAAATTGATATCAACCCGCTCAAAATATTAAACGGAAACCCCATAGCCGTTGACGCACTAGTGGTTTTAACAACGGATAAATAGCAGAAACCGGAAATCCTTATATAACAAGGCATACATCTGACTTGTCCCTTGTCTGCTTTAATTTTGTTTTTTTGCGGAAGCCTCAGTGGAAGCCATAGGTGGTCCCATATAATCCAGTGATTCTCCCTGGTTGAAATGACCTTCCAATGCCTCTGCAAGGGTATTCAACCGCAGTTCAAGCTCCTTTCTGTAACCTTCAAGAGCTTCCTTATCCGCAGTCTTTGGGACATATAGCGGCTCAGCGGTTAAAACAATTGAACGACCCAAGGGTGTAGGAAGAGCGAGTTTCATCCATGTCTTTTTTAACGTAATGAAATGATTGCCCCATGCATGCGCTGCAATCAAGGGAAGCCCCGTTTCGCGCGCCAGATAAATTGCTCCCCATTTGGCTTCTCGTGCAGGCCCCTTTGACCCGTCTGCCATAATGAATACACTTTTATCTGTCTGGTTCGCCTGCCTTGCAAGTTCATAAACAGCGTCTTTTTTCCCTGCAGCCGTTGAAACACATTCTATATTAAAGATATTCAAAAAATAGGCTCCAACGGTTCCAACTCTTCCCTTGCTGACCATAAAAAGAGTGGGATATCCAGAAGTGTAGCGAAACAGCTCAAACATCGTCGGAAATACGCTTTGATGCCATAAGACAAGGATACAGGGTTTGCCCTGCCTGATAAAGGCTGACAGAGGACCTCGAAGTTCATACTTTACGCCCAATTGAACAGCAAAAACCCATATCCGAAAAATCATCCCAAGCAAAGGAAAGAAGAAAACCTGTAAATTGGATATCTTTCTTCGTATGGAACGTATCCGCGGGGATTTCCACCAGCTTTTTATCCGACCCATCTCTTTATCCGGCATATCTGATACACCCTTACGCTCTGTGAAAATCTTATAGAATCTCAAGCTGTTATATATAATCCAATAACAGAATAAAAGAGAACCCTTGTCACGAAGTGATATGTGGTATGAAAAACAGTCAGCCTATTAACAACTGAGATCGTATATGGCTGATATTTCTTCTCCAACCCGTGATCTCTGTGTTACCAGACAGGACGCCGGATAGAACGTACTACTCATCCCTAAAAACAACAATGATCAAAAAAATGGATTTCCTGCTATGGCTGAACAGTAATAATGAAACCCGATTACAATCAGAACAAAAAAAATCAGGCCAGGGACAACCCAGTTAATAATAACCCCCCACCCCTTTTCCAGCGGTTCCAAGAAAGCATCGTGATCATTTTCCAGTGCCATGGCTATCACCCTCCCTTACAGTTTTTTTTGACAACCCCACAGGAAAAACATCATGTACAACAAACTTTTTTTGATATATAACATCAATATATTCGATAAGTCAAGAAAAATAACACAATATATAGTGGTAATGAAACTATTCATCTTTAAAGGAGATATTCTGGAGAGACAAAGTAAGGAAGTTTGGAAATCGCTGTTATTCTCTCAAAAATCTGATTTTCTTTAAGCTTTGATTGGATTTATTTCTACATGCACTATATAAAAAAGTTGCATTTTTAACGTTTTGTACATTATATATACAAAACTTTGTTCAGTATTGGTACGAAAGGATATTAAACAGGCTTTGAAAAAAATATCTCCGAAAAATACCCCTCTCGCCCATGCCGTGGAAGATGGTAAAAACCTGCGTATATCACCCCTCGAACTATTGAGATTGGCTCGCAGACATTGGTTAAAGGGCGAAAAAGTCAGTATCGACAGACTGGCAAAAGAATCCGGTGTAAGCCGCGTGACAATTTATCGCTGGGTGGGCAGCAAGGACTATTTAATGGGCGAGGTTCTCTGGTCCGCATTTGAGCCGGGCATGAATAAAATCATAAAGGAAACACCCGGTACCGGCATTGAACATATCGTGGATGTTCACCGGCAACTGATGATTTTAGTTTTATCCTTCCCGCCTATGCAGCATTTTATAAAAGATGACCCGGCCTATGCGCTTCGCCTGGTAACAACCCCTGCCAGTTGCGTGCGCGAACGGGTGGTTAAAGCAATCGTCAGCCACCTTAATGAGGAAGAGGCAAATGGCCATATCCGATTACCCGCACCGGCCAAAGAGCTTTCTGAAATGATCATCCGGGCTAATGAATCGCTCATGTATAGTGATGCCATCAGCGGCCGATCACCGGCCATTGAACAGGCATGCAACATGGTTCGCATGCTTCTCACTGTTGGGACTACTTACGAAAACCCGAAGAAAATTTCTTAGAAACAATCCTCGAAATGTTTTTTTTGATTAACAATCAAATTGTTAATTCACGTATAAACTTTTCTTCATATCCACCTGAAAGTACCTGAACCTGCTCACTCCAAGTTTTTCAATCAAACAGGGGAAAATATGTGTTTCTAAGAATAATATAGTTGAATTTATGTTTTTATGATCATGCCTTATTCTTTTTTTCTCGCTTTGCCTGCCTCTTCTCTTTAGCAGTTTTCTGGGGCTTTTTTTTGTCGCTTTTTTTAGTATCCCTTGATTTTGACATATGAGTTACCTCCAAGAAAAATTAACATAAAAATAATCCGCCATATTGTTTTTAATTTACTATATGTAACGAAAAATGCAACATTAAAATTAAGGGGAATATCCAATGAACCTTGCCGTGTGTCCATTTATCTTGTGTAGCAATAAGACAGGATTACAGTCACACGTTTGGAATGAACACATACAATTCAACGAGCAGAAGTATTGAGCGATTGAAAAGTCAGATAAAAACGGATGTGGCCCCTTTTCTTTTATGCAGCCACGCTTGAGGCGTATTTTTCCGTTAATATTTTATGAATCGCAATATTTCATCATCATTCAGCATCGCAGTAATGGCCAGAGTAACAGCCCCATCACATGCCCTGAATAAAGTCCAGGGAGAGGTATTGTTCCCCTCGAAAGTCTTTTTGTATCCAGTGGATGTTTCCACTTCCAGATTAATGATGCAGCGAATCGTGGCAAAACCCTGATAGGCGCTGGCATGGATAATCTTGAGTTTAATAAACTTGGAAGCCGCGTCCGCTACCTGAATATTCCGGTTTTCCAGTTCACTCCGCAAAAGACCCACAGCCGTATCTGTCCATAGCTGCATATCACCCATGTACTTGTGAAATCCCTGCGCATAATACAGTTTTACATTCGATGTTTGCTGGGCATTAATGATATTGATGGCTTTCTTTCCGGTAAAGTCAGGAACCGTACCGGCCTTAAGCGGATACTGCTGCGGCACATAATAATGTGTGCAAGCGGCAGGAAGAGAAAAAATAAGAAGCAGAAGCAAAATTTTAGCTACAGAGGCGCATGAAATTCTGGACATGGTATTTCTCCTTTTCATTGAAGTCCATCATGTAATCAATTTACCGAAGTTCGGATCAAATCATACGGAAGTCCAATACTAAAATTTATGGGCAATGTCAAGGAAGACAAAAGGACAGATAGAGAAGCATTTAAACTTGATATAATCAGGAAAAAATAGTATAAATCTCAGAACTTCGAACCCGTTAGCCGTTGGGCAACCATCAATTTGAAAGGCAAAGGAGTGGTTTCATGAAAGCGCGAATCTGTTTGATGATCCTTCTTCTGGTTTTCGTCATGCTGGGGTGTACTTCAAAACGGGGTATTATCGAGCTGCACACCAGGCCGACCGATGCGGCTATCTATCTGGACGATGCCAAACTGGGCATGTCTCCCGTGAAATTCGAATATGACTTCAGCCAGCCGGCGACCCTAAAAATTGAAAAGCCGGGATATTACACAGAAGTAGAGTCTCTTTCCAAAGCCTGGGTAGGCCGGGAAATCAGAAAAGGAAATTATACAGGAGGAAATTTCGAGATTCAGGGAGAGACCATCAAGTCTTGGAAAGTAACCACCAAACGGCTCCTGCAGAAAAAGGAAGAATAACAAGACTAAATATATATAGAATTTCTTCTTTCCGTGCCTATCCCCATTCTTATCCGCCATACTCATTTCAGTCTGGATCATCCCAAGCTGGCTGGCAATGTCCAGTTGCTTCAATCTTTGACCCCAACTCCCAAGTGTCGTTTATCTTCCTGATCAGGCCGTGTTATAAGTTGTTT
>JAABPS010000190.1 GCA_011391835.1 Desulfobacteraceae bacterium | reverse complement strand
CTTTTTTGGATAGGCTTCCAGGGGCCTTTTCAAATACAGATCAACCCCGCAGCAGCCCGCGCCGGGGCCTTATGGCAAAAATTTATCCGGCGAGCAGCCAAGATCCGTTTTGGCGACGAAAAAGCAGTTGTAGATATCTACGGCCTATTTGTTGATACAGCCATCGGAAGCTGCGGAGAACTTAGCGAATGGATTGACGGCCGTACCTGGCGTCTGGAAGTAGATGACCGCCTGGACCTTTTAAAACTCTGGCGAAAAGGAAAAAAGATAGATTCATCCCGGATTGGTTCTCCTGAATACCGGGCAAAGTATGAGTTTATGCGCGAATTTGTCCGGCTCATGCATGACATGGGCGCCCACGAATTTGCCAGGCAGTATGAATGGTCAACGTGTAAAAGCCAGCCCAATTGTCTGAAACGCAAAAAAACAGATCATACTCCGGATAAAGGATTGGTGGCAGTTGACTTCAGAGCCGGCTTGACTTTACTTCCCTTTCTGCCAATGAGTCCGGGTGATTTTAAACTTATCCTGTCCGGGCTTTTTCGGAGAAGCCTTGTCCAGTTTGACAGAGGAAATATCAAAACCCTGGAACGTTTTATCCAGCACCATAAAGAAAACTTCTCAGATATGATGGGGATGCTGGAAGACCTGAAAGCATCTGAAGATATCTACAGGAATTCCGTCCCGGATATTACCCATAATTTCTTACGCATCTTTTACAGTAAAAAACTCTGGCTGACCATGCTAAAGAGTGCGGTCACGGGCTGGACGATCAAAGGCATTGTTGATGATCGAGGCAAGGAGACTATTGGCCATAGCCGAATAAAGATACTTCTATATTTATTATTGGGTTTTATCCCGTTTCTGGGTGGTTTGCTGCAAAAAGCCTGGGGACATTCAGGGTGGCGGGATCATTATAAACAGCTGGCTTCAAGCTGGAATTATTTTAAAAAAGCGTTAAAAGCAAAAGCAATAGAAAGCGCTATTGCCTGGCATCGGGCAGGTCGGATCAGTGAAGATAAAGCACTTGGTATTTCTGAAAACATCTATACTTATTTTGTTCACCTTCTTTTATCCGTCCTCCCCATTGGTCTTCACAAGATTTTAACAGACTGGGAGTATGCTAAAGAACGATTTGATTATTTCTTTATCCGGCCGGTACGCTTATACTTTAACGCAGAAGAAAGAGAAAAATGGCTCAGGGATATGGTCAGACAAGGCCAGAAAGAACAAATCCTTACCAGAGAGGATGCAGGCACTATTCTTTCCCGCATCAAAGAGCCCTTTATTCAGAAGTATCTCAAGTGCCTGGCTGTTCATGTCTGCACTCTGCCGGTTACACAGCTTGTTTCAGTTTCGATAGCAATCATCTATGTGCTGTTGCATCCCGAACTTCCAAGAAGTCAGGCATGGATAATTGGTGCTGGCATTATCGCGCTATTTCAGGTAATTCCAATATCCCCGGGATCCATGGTTCGTGGACTTTATGTGGTCTATCTGGTGATTAAAGAAAAAAATTTCAAGGATTATAATATCGCTGTTTTTTTAGGCTTCTTTAAATATATCGGATATCTGGCATTTCCGATCCAGATGGCTTACCGGTATCCGGTTATTGCACGGTTTATGGCTACCCATTGGGCAACTGAATCCATTCGCATTGTGCCTGTTTTTGGCGAAAAGGGCGCGCTCTTAGAGCATTGGATCTATCGTCTTTTTTATAACTGGCCGCTGACCATTCGCCGCCGCGTACAAAAACGCATGGAAATCAGAAAAAAACAGCCTGTCCGGTACTGGCATATTCCTTTTATTTCACTGCTTGCCGCGGCCATATTCGGCATAGCGGACTATTATTATCTGTCCAAAAATATGCCGCTTCCCGGTTTATTAGATATCTGGTGGCTAACACTTAGTATCCCCATGATGGCCGGAGCAATTACTACCCTTGGCTGTGCCGGAGCATCCATTGGCAAGCGGATCATCGGCGCGGCTGTCTGTGGAATTATCGTTGCTTTTCTTTATACAGGTGTTTCCATATTACTTGGGTTGAATGAAGGAATCGTGATTCATTTCGCGTGGCGGGTATTTATCTTCGCCATATTTTCTGTAATAGGCGCAATCAGCACCGAATTAAAAATTCCAGATCCGGATATTCGCAAATCAATTTCTTAACCTTTACTACCAATCCCTGTTTTTTAACCCTATAAAATCATCTCCCTGCAATTGGTTTTCAATTCAAACGACCTAAATCGCTAAAAATATCGATCCCGATTTGCATCAAAACCGTTAGTCAGCTATATTACATTATTGTTATTTATAATATCTTCAACTTCAATTATGTAATAAAAGTGAAACATATATTTTTGGATAAATTTATATTATCTAATGTGATATCAGAACGTTATAACATTATATTAATTTGGCACCCTTTTTGCTCAAAACTCTATCAGCATTCCGGCTATGCAAAATCATATTTTATATAAAATGGTTAACAGAGGAGGAGTTATGAAGAAAATCGAAGTAATCATTAAACCGTCCAAGCTCGATGAGGTGAAGGGGGCCTTGAACGACATAAAAGTAAAAGGAGAAAACAGAAAATGATAATTTTAAGAAAATGCTTTTTAATTGTATGTATGTTTGTATGCTTCAGCATTTTTACGGCTTGGGCGGAGGAACAAGAAAGACCCGCGGCGGATTTTGGCGTTGCGTTCTTAAGCCGGTATGTCTGGAGGGGATACGCGCTTAGCGACGACAGTATGGTTATTCAGCCATCCGGAACGATCAGCTATAAAGGTTTTGCAGTAAATTTATGGGGCAATCTGGACACACATTATGATGATGGAACCGGGCATGGAACCTCTATATTCAATGAAACAGATTTAACGGTTTCCTATGATCATAGCTTTGGGCCCGTGTCTCTTGGCGCAGGCTATATCTACTATGGTCTTGAGGGCCTGCCGGACTCACAGGAAGTCTATATCAGCGCGGGGTATAATATACTCCTTTCACCGACGCTGACTGTTTATAGAGAAATAAGCAATTATCCGTCCTGGTATGCCCGGCTTAGTCTGTCGCATTCCTTTGAACTGCCAAAAGAGATAACCCTCAACGTGGGAGCTTCTGCCGGATATTATAGTTATGACGATGTATATGAAGCCAGCAGTGATTCACATAAATACCATAACTTTCACGATGGTGTCATATCAGCCAGCCTGGACGTTCCGCTGGGGAAATACTTTACCATGTCCCCAATGATTGCCTATTCCTTCCCGCTGTCAGATGACGCAAGAAATTTTATTCCCACACTGAGTGTGGCAGAAGTCGCCGATGATAATGACGCGGATTTCTTTTACGGAGGCGTTACGTTTTCAACATCTTTTTAGCGTCAAAAGCCAAACATACTCCTGCCAGCGAATGGAAGCTGACAACTGTATCAGCTTCCATTCGACAACAAAGCGCTCGTAGGTTGGGTTAAGCACAGCGTAACCCAACAGTTATTAGATGTTATCATACCCCAATATTCCTGGATTCCGGATCGCGCTTCGCTTGTCCGGAATGACAAAAAATTCAATTGTGACACAGTCTCTTATCCGGGATATCCAGACACCAAACCCCGCTGTCATGCCCCAGCTTAGAGGCGGTGTCGTAATAGAAAAATCTTTGATTTTTCTTCATGTCATCCTGAACTTGATTCAGGATCCAGGCTTCTATCTTTCTGTAATTATACTGGATTCCGGGTCGGAGCCCGGAATGACAAACTAAACAAAATTATTGAAAACGGTCATTATTGTAATTACGCCACAATCTCTAAACCGGGGTATGATAAACGAGTTAGTGGTATGCCAAAAGGGTTTGAAATGACAGGTTCACCTATTTTTTTATTTGATATTTCTGCGCTATCCGCCAATCGAAGACATATTTCCTTTCACTGCAGCGGGTTGATTTGCGGCGACCTGATGCTTGAATGGTTTATGGCTTGCGGCTTTTAAGAAAATGTCTGCCAGATCATTATCAGAGCATCCGTTTCTCAGCGGCGCCAGAAGATCCTGATGATAGTCTGCCAAAAGACATGACCGGAGCTTGCCGCTGGCTGTCAGTCTTAACCGGTTGCAGGTTTCGCAGAAATGATGGCTGATGGAACTGATGATACCTATTTCACCCAGAGCGCCTTGGAATTTAAAACGTTTTGCAGGCCCATCATAGGATTCACTGGCAATGGGATTGAGTCTGCCAAGAGATTCAATCCGTTTTAATATGTCCGGGGCAAGCAGAGGGGTTTTATCTTTAATGAGCTGAGTTCCAATGGGCATATATTCGATGAAGCGTATATGAAAGGGGTAGGTAAACGATAATTGTGCAATATCGTT
Source organism: Desulfobacteraceae bacterium (assembly GCA_011391835.1). Taxonomy (GTDB): domain Bacteria; phylum Desulfobacterota; class Desulfobacteria; order Desulfobacterales; family JAABPS01; genus JAABPS01. The sequence goes on along the minus strand of JAABPS010000190.1, from coordinate 1,525 downwards.
GAGTTCATCATCATTTATTCCATTGAGAGCCACCACATTGATTTTTATGGGATGAAGACCGGCTTTTTGAGCAGCTTCTATGCCCTCCCATGCCTGAAGGAAGGAATCCCTGCCGGTTATGCGTTTATACTTTTCCCTGTTGAGCGTATCCATACTTATATTGATTCTTCTGATGCCGGCAGATTTGAGTTTATCCATATTGTCTTTGAGCAACGCACCGTTTGTTGTCAGGGATACATCTTCAAGCCCTTTTATGTTTACTAATTTCTTCAAAAAATCATACACCCCTTTTCGGACAAGGGGCTCTCCGCCAGTTATACGCACTTTGGAAATGCCCAGACTTACGCCAACCTTAATGATACGAAGGATCTCTTCATATCGTAAGATTTCATCATGAGACAGTTTGGGGATAAGGGTATTCGGCTGGCAATAGATGCATTGGAGGTTGCAGCGGTCGGTGATGGATACGCGAAGGTAGTTGAGCTGACGATTATGCCTGTCTATTATTTTACTATCGTTCAAATGTGAAGATTCCTTTTATACTGCCAAACTGAATGGAAGATATACAGGGTTAGTTTTTATTGTAATACTCAAGGATTGCCTGGCAAAGCCCTGGTATGGTGTATGTATTTGCTGTGACATGGACGTTAAACCCCATTTCCCTGGCTGTATCGGACGTCACAGGGCCGATGCTTGCAATGGTTACATTGTTCATTAAATCGTTTGCATTTTTTTCAGGAAGAAGACGTTTGAAATTTTTAACTGTAGAAGAACTGGTAAAGGTAATCAGATCGATTTCATGATGTTCGAGCTGAGAGATTAAATCATCGATATTATCCCGCACCTGTTCCGTACAGTATGCGGTCACCTCATCAACTTCAGCGCCCATTTTCTTCAACTCAACAGGAAGAACAGGCCGTGCATCCTTTGCGCGGGGAAGCAGTATTTTCTGGCCTTTTATATTGATATGTCTGAAGGATTCAACAATGGATTCTGCTCTGTAGGTTTCCGGGACAATATCGCTTCGGATTCCGAAATCGAATAATCGCTTTGCTGTAGCAGGGCCGATAGTTGCTGTACGCAAATGGCTCAGTGCACGGACATCCTTTCCGGTTTTAAATAGACTGTCAAAAAAGAAGGCTACGCCATTTACGCTGGTAAAAACAAGCCAGTTATAGGCGGGCAGATTTTTGATGGCTTTATCTAATTGATGGGAACTGTCTGATGCAACCAATTTTATAGTAGGATATTCCAGGCAGTCAGCACCCAGATCCGAAAGGAGCTTGACAAATTCGCTTGCCTGCTCACGGGCTCTTGTCACGACAATTCGTTTTCCCATCAACGGCCTGTTTTCATACCAGAGAAGTGATTCTCTGAGATGAACCACCTGGCCGACCACAAGAACAGCGGGCGGCTTGAGTTCAGCGGATGCTGCTTTTTCAACAATCGTGCTCAGCGTTCCGGTGATTGTTACCTGTTTTGGTGTCGTTCCCCATCGAACCAGCGCGGCCGGTGTCTCCGGAGC
>JAABPS010000189.1 GCA_011391835.1 Desulfobacteraceae bacterium | reverse complement strand
TTTCAGATGCCATAGAAAAAGCGCTGCCCATAGAAGGAGTCAACGGAATCGTCTATCGAAATGGATCTGATATCATTCGCACAAAACCCCGGGATATACTTGCGGATGTGAATTTGCTTCCTCTGCCTGCACGCCACCTGCTCCCGCTTCAGCGATACAGAGCACTTGGCATGGCCATCAGCATGACGACCAGCCGGGGATGTCCGTATCAGTGCATTTTCTGTATTGGCCGAAAAATGGTCGGCGCCAAGGTTCGATATCGAGATCCATCTGTAGTTGCTGATGAAATCCAATTTCTGGCAACACTGGGTTTTAGTCAAATAAATATTGCGGATGACCTGTTTACAGCGAACAAGAAACATTGCCATGCTATTTGTGATGAAATACTAAAAAGAAATATCAAGATAAAATGGACGTCGTTTGCCAGAGTGGATACCGTCTCTGATGATGTTCTTTCAAAAATGAAAGCAGCCGGATGTACAGCTGTCAGCTTTGGAATTGAATCTGGCAACAAAGAAATTCTTAAAACGATAAAAAAAGGGATCACGACGCGCCAGGTTGAAGACGCTGTCAACATGTGCGTCAAAGCAGGTATTGACCCCCACGCTTCCTTTATTCTGGGTCTTCCAGGTGAAACCCCTGAAACGCTGGAGGAAACCCTTGGTTTTGCAAAAAAGATGGAAGAGATTGGACTGTCGTATGGGTTTCATCTGCTTGCACCATTTCCAGGAACGGAAATCAGGGACGAGCGGGAAAAATATGATATCCGGATCCTCACGGATGACTGGTCTCAGTACCATGCCAACAGGGCAATTGTTGCTACATCCTCTGTGAACAGAGAAACACTGGACAACATCGTCATCGACTGGGAAACAAAGTTCAAGGCAGATCTCGATAAAATGGGTGCCCGTATAAAAACAGGCGATGCGTCTGAAGAAGAAACATACATGATTGTAAACCTGGAACGGATTATCATCCTGTATGATATTATGATGAACGAATTAATTGAAAAACATGGATCATGGCTTAGTCTCAATCAACAGTATTCTGAAAAAGATTTAATTGCAATGCTGGCAGAGCGTATCGAAAGGGCAACACATCATCCAAAAGACAAAATACTCAACTCCCTTAATTACGTTGTTGAACAGGGAACCCTTAACTGCAGTCATCGCAATGGACAGGTTGAGTGGGCATGGGCAGATTGATCCATAAGGGAGAATGCGTCAGTGCAGATCAAGCTCGATCTCAGCAAACACTGCATAGAAACTGAGATAAGAAAAAAATACAACCAGTCCATATCTGAGTACTTCCGAAAAAGCCCTTCCGATAAAAAGCTGGAGCCGCAAATAAAAAATCTGAAAATAGCTTTGACGACACTGGATTTCGGCTATTTACGGAAAGAATTCCCGGAATTGGCTGGCCATCATGACGATGAAGTTATTCTTTCATTTGACAGCAAAAATAAAGCCGCCATCATGATCAGCGGCAAACAAATAGATATTTTTAGCAAGAAATAACGAGTTCTCCAAAACACCCTTCTATCCTCTATTGACTATTCACTCTTACACCAGTACGATTTTCTTTACTGTTTTTACTATCTGCTTAGGGTCATCAATTAATTGAAGGATCTCAAAATCTTCCGGAGAAATTCGCTTCTCAGCCAGAAGCTGTGACTTTATCCATTCAAGCAATCCGCTCCAGTAATCCGTCCCTACCAGAATCACGGGAAGCGGTTTAATCCGATGCGTCTGAATCAGCGTGACAGCCTCAAAAAATTCATCCAGGGTTCCAAATCCACCAGGCATAATGATATAAGCCTGCGCATACTTTACAAACATCACTTTACGGATAAAAAAATAGTTAAATTCAATGTTGACATTGGAGTATTTATTCGGCTTCTGCTCAAATGGGAGCACAATGTTCATCCCTACGGAAACACCGCCCGCCTCTGCAGCGCCCTTGTTTGCAGCCTCCATAATGCCCCCCCCGCCGCCGGTGATCACTGCAAAATTATTCTTCGCAAAAAGAGAGGCGATTTCCTCAGCTTTTTTATACTCCGGTTCGCCCGGTTTTATCCGTGCGGATCCGAAAATACTGACCGCGGGGCCGATATCATGAAGCGCTTCTACGCCTTCAACAAACTCGCCCAGAATCTTAAACAGGCGCCATGACTCGCCCATTTTAAAATCATCAATTAAAAATTGCTTTTCCATATCGCTCCTGATTTATTTTTACCGGCATCCTGCCGGCACGACTAAATACCTCACGATCTGCCGTTAAATCCAATCGTCACATGATCCTCTTCAATAATAATCGGAACCTTTCGGACCCCATCGGAAAGCTTCAGCATGCGATTGAATTTATCCGCATGAGACAAAACATTGATATATTCCACGTCCTTGCCCTGTTTTGCAAAGGCTTCACGAGCCGCTGTAGTGTGTGGTCACGTATCCTTCCCGTATATCCATACCTTCTTTGCCATGATGCGCCTCCTCTTCTTTAGCCACAGGGAATGGTAATTATAATATATTGTAATTAAATTTTGGTTTTCATTTGTCAATTTTACTACCAACTATTTCATCCCTTGTCAATGATTTCACATTGACATATTCAATGTGCATTGGTAGTATTTTTTAAAATTTAAAAAGTTTCTATCGATTGCTTTATCATGACCGGTCTAAAAAAGAAATTATCCAAACAGGTTTTAATAATAAATGAACTCGGTCTTCATGCACGGGCTGCAGCCAAGATGGCAGAAATCGCAAAGAACGCGACGTCAAAACTCTGGATTATAAAAGACGGCGAAAAAGCTGACGCATCCAGTGTTCTTGATATTCTCTCCCTTGCCTGTCCCATGGGAACACAAATCACACTATCAGCCGACAACGAGTCCGATAGTCATATTTTAGATGCCGTCAAAGAAATGGTGGAATCAGGGTTTGGAGAATAATTAGAAATGCCGATAACTAAGTCTAAAGAAATACGGCTTAAGGGGATTAATGCATCACCGGGCATCTGTATTGGGAAAGCCTACCTGATAGGCAGTGAAGGGGTTGATGTTGTTGAAACCTATTATATTGGCGATAAAGATCTGCAAAAAGAAATCAAACGTTTCAAAACCGCTGTAAAGGGTGCCAAGGATGAACTTCGCGCGATTAGTGAAAATGTTCCGGAAGATCTTCGCAAATATTCCGATATTATTGAAACCCACATGGTTCTGCTCAAAGACAAGATGCTGTATGATAAGACCATTGATACAATTAAAAATGAACATGTGAATGCAGAATGGGCCCTTCGGAAAGTGGCAACAGATGTAAAATCCATGTTTAAAAGCATTCCCGATGGGTATCTAAAGGAAAGGGCCTATGACATCGAGCAGGTGTCTGATCGCATTATGCATAACCTCATGGGGTCCGATCGCAAAAATCTTAAAGAGATTAGTAAGCGTGTTATCCTGGTGGCGCATGATCTTTCCCCGGCTGATACCAGTCAAATAGAGATTGACCGCATTATGGGGTTTGTCACAGACCGGGGCGGCAGGGCATCCCATACAAGCATTATTGCTCGAGCGCTTGAAATCCCCGCGGTTTTAGGGCTGGAAACTGCGACCAGCTCCATCAAAAATGATGATTTGCTGATCATAGATGGTACGACGGGTATTGTCATTATCAATCCTGAAGAACAGACCCTTGTTGAATTTGAAGAACGCAGAATCCGATACGCCGAATATAAGATCGCCTTCATTAAAAACAGCCAGCTTCGGGCTGAAACAAAGGACGGTGTTCATGTCAAGGTCATGGGAAATATCGAACTGCCGGAAGAGGTGTCATCCGTCATTGACCTTGGAGGTGACGGCATTGGACTTTATAGAACAGAATTTCAATATCTAAACCGTCCTTCGTTCCCAAGCGAGGATCAGCTTTTTACGAAATACAGGGAAGTAGTTGAGATCATGGCCCCAAAACCGGTAACGATTCGTACCCTGGATATAAACGGCGATAAAGCCATAGCCAATTCCTCCTCAGACGAAGAAAATCCAGCCCTCGGGTTGAGGGCAATTCGCTACTGCCTGAGCCGGCCGGATGTCTTTAAGCCTCAACTGCGAGCGATCTTGCGTGCATCTGCCTTTGGCAATGTCAGGATCCTGTTTCCGTTGATATCCAGCTATCACGAAATTGTCGAAACAAGAAAAATGTTAAAAGAAGCCGCTCATTCTCTGGATTCCGACGGCCTGGCATACAATAAAAATATGGAAGTGGGAGTCATGATAGAGGTTCCTTCTGCAGTCACCATCGCCGATCTTCTGGCCAATGAAGCGGATTTCTTCAGCATTGGAACCAATGATCTGATTCAATATTCCTTCGCTGTTGACAGAGGAAACAAGCAGGTCGCCTATCTGTATCGTGCTCTTGATCCGGCTATTATCAGGATGATTAAACATGTGTCAGATGTTTGTAAAAAAAAGAACATAAAAGTATTCATGTGCGGCGAAATGGCAGGAGATCCCATCAATACTCCCATTCTGTTAGGGCTTGGCATCGATGAACTCAGCATGAGCCCCCAGTCAATGCCGGCAGTCAAAAGCATGATCCGATCTCTTGAAGTAAAAGAAACAAGAAGTTTTATCAGCGAGGTGATGGAAAAAGTCACGGCGTCTGATATTTTGGAATTACTGAAAAGCAGATACAGCAATATCCTGCCTGAACAGGCAAGCCTGTGGAAGTGAAATAACCTGACAATAAGAAATATTCATTAACCATCAGAACGTGAACCCAAGGACAACTACCATTGAAAAGACCGACTATTATCATTGTGTTGCAAGTAATCGTTTTTATCGCCCTGATCATAAGTATGAGCATACATAAAATCATAACCGCTTTCGGGTATTTCAAAACCAGTTATGACTTTTTAACCTCTTATAGTTTGGGGATGATTCAATTTTTTTCCATTGTATTTCTGGGACTCCTCTCCTATGGATTACTGAAACGTAAAGCCTATGCACGCTGGGGGTCCATCCTCTTTTTTCTTATCCTTTTGTTGATATATAATGTATTGGTCGTTATATTAGGCAGCGGCCCAGTCAATATTACAAAATTTCTTATCATGAACGTTATACCTCTTTTTTTTATTTACCAGCTCTTGTTCGGCGATAGTATAAAGCAATTTTTCAGGCTGAAGAGCTCCAGGGTCGTTGTTAAGAAACGGCTGAAAAACAACATGATATTTTATGACAACTGATACCCTCATTGTTGTGGCGTACAAGGAAAATTAATTTTTGAGCGAAACTCATAAAAAAATAATTGCGGAAAACAGAAAAGCCCGGCACGATTATTTCATTGTGGATCAGTTCGAAGTGGGAATGGTCTTAAAAGGAACGGAAATGAAGTCCATCCGGCTTGGCCGGGCGAATCTGAAGGATTCGTATGCTCGGATCAAAAAGGGAGAGGTGTTTGTCTATCAGATGCACATCAGCGAATATCCATTTGCCTATCATGATAATCACGATCCGCTCAGGCCCAGAAAACTGCTGCTTCATAATTATGAAATAAAGAAACTCTGCGGCAGTGTCAACGAAAAGGGAATGTCCATGGTGCCTACCCATCTATACCTTATCAATGGAAAGGCCAAAATGACCCTGGCTCTTGTAAAGGGCAAGCGAAAATATGACAAACGCGCTGCCATCAAAAAACGGGACCAAAAAAGGGATTTTGACAGGGAAAAGAACGGAAGCTGAAACGAATCCTTGACAAATGGACCCCTTCTGCTTAAGTTAGCAATGGTTATCGAGGTTCTGTTGAATCTCGTGCTCTTTCTCAATCAATATAATATGGGGGCGAAACGGCTTCGACGGGGATAAAGAAACTCCGGCTGCATGTCGAGTACCTGTAGGCTCGTAAAACC
>JAABPS010000188.1 GCA_011391835.1 Desulfobacteraceae bacterium | reverse complement strand
CTTCTCTCAGGAATGTCGCCATCAACCCAGAGGGCTGTCATCATGGTGAGCGTGTTTTTAATGGCATTCTTTTTTAATCGAGAGCATGATTCAATAAACACCCTTGCATTAGCTGCATTGGTCATACTTGCCGTTGACCCGCCCTCTATTTTTTCAATATCTTTTCAATTGTCATTTATCAGCGTCTTTTTTATCATCTATGGATTGTCCTGGGTGAATGGATTCAAGGGAGTTCATTTAACTGCGGAAAAATACTCGATTACCTCAAAAATTATGACGTCTTTGATGGTATCCTTTTTTGCCTTTGTCGGCAGTCTGCCGTTTGTCATATTTTATTTCAATCAGTTTTCTGCAGTAGGGATTCTGGCAAATTTGTTTATAATTCCCTTAATCGGGTTTGTTGCGGTCGCATTGGGATTAAGTGCGGTATTTTTATATCCTGTTCATACGATCCTGGCGATAGGGTGTATTAAAGGGAGCGCCTATGTCATCGAGAAGTCGTTTACTCTTGTAAGGTTTTTTTCAGAGCTTCCCTTTGCGGCATTTAAAACCATCACCCCCACCCTTTTAGAAATGATCTGTTTTTATCTGCTGATCTGGGCTGCGGTAAACTTAAATAAAAACAGGATCGTCAAATATATCGCTCTATCTATTGTTGTGGTTTTCATGGCCGATATTGCGTACTGGGTTCATGAACGATTTTTACATGATGATTTAAGGGTTACAGTCATTGATGTAGGCCAGGGAAGTTCCTCTCTTCTGGAGATTCCGGGCGGGCAGACTGTATTGATTGACGGCGGAGGCTTTTCGGATAATTCTTCATTAGATATAGGTGAGATAGTTGTTGGCCCGTTGCTGTGGCGAAAGAAGATTAAGACCATAGATACAATGATTCTTTCTCATCCAAACAGCGATCATCTCAATGGGCTTATTTATATTGCCAGGCATTTTAATGTGAAGAGTGTCTGGACAAACGGTCAGCCCGCAGATACACTGGGATACAGAGAATTTATGGATGTAATCAAAAAAAATAAAATTACCATGCCTGCGTTTGAAGCATTGCCCAGAAAAACGCTTTTCAATGGCACCCTTCTGGAGATACTGCATCCGGAAAGTGATTTTATTTCAGATGGAGAAGCAGATCGATGGAAAGACTGCAATGATAATTCGCTTGTGGTAAAAGTAAAAGCTGGTTCAACATCGATACTCTTTCCTGGGGATATAACCGAGAGCGCTGAAATGGATCTTGCATCATTGCATGGAGATAAACTGAAAAGCACTATTCTCATAGCGCCTCACCACGGAAGCAAATCGTCCAGCAGTGAACTGTTTATGGATAACATACGTCCTGAGTATGTTATCATATCATGCGGGTGGCAAAATATGTTTGGATTTCCTCATCCACAAATAATAAAACGATATGAGGAACAGGGCTGTGACGTATTACGCACTGACTTAAATGGCGCGGTAACAGTGAAAACAGACGGGAAATTCCTTACCCTGGATCCGGAGGTGAAGCGCGCTGCTGTCTCGTTTTAGCAGGATCACGAAGCAATTTCTACTTATGCAAGAAAGTATTCTGGAGAAGGCAACTAAAAGATGATAAAGAATGAGGAGGCGAATATATGGAAGCAATATTTGACTGGGGTGTGAAGGTTGTTCTTTGGTTTCAGCAGTTCAGCCCGGCGATGGACATGCCATTTAAGGCCATCACCTTTTTGGGCGATGAGATGTTTTTCATGCTGCTTATGCCTTTTATTTACTGGTGTATCGACAGACGCACAGGCGCCCGGATGATTATTTTATTTTTATGTTCTGCGTATGTGAATGCGGTGGTAAAGGTCATTGCCCAACAGCCCAGACCCTTTGCTTACGACTCCCGTGTTCAGCAGATCAGCACAGCAGGTTCCGGCGGTTTTCCGAGCGGGCACACCCAGGGGGCTGTGGTGGTATGGGGCTATCTGGTATCGGTTTACCGGAAGACCTGGCTATGGATACTTGCGGGAATGTTGATGGTACTAATTCCCATGTCGAGAATCTATTTAGGAGTTCATTTCCCAACAGATCTTCTGGGCGGTTATGTGATCGGTGCATTCATGCTGCTACTCTACATAAAGTATTTGCCCGATCTTGAGGCATGGATCATTCACAAGAGCTTTGTTTTTCAGATGGGGTTTGCAGTCATCTTTCCGCTTGTTCTGCTTATCATTATTCCGGGTCATGATAAATTAGGTGTCAGCTCTGCCGCTACCCTGATGGGAATGGGCGCAGGATTTGTTCTGGAACGAAAATTTGTTGGGTTTGAATCGTCAGGCTTTTGGTGGAAGCGGATAGCACGATACGTAATCGGCATTGCGATCCTCATTGGATTGCGAATTGTTTTAAGCGCTGCACTTAAGGATCTTGATCCGGAGCCGGTTTTCCGGACAGTTCGCTACAGCATTCTCGGCTTATGGGGTGCGCTGGGCGCTCCCTGGGTTTTTATGCTGCTGCGATTGGCTGAGAAGCGAAGTGTTTAGTGATATATTTTGCAGAATAATGGTGTTTTATGTCATTGAGGAGTCCGCCTCGGCGGATGACGAAGCAATCTCTATTATAAAATGCTATACCGTTTATTTTCAGATATTGTAGTCATTTTTCATTTCACGTTTGTTCTTTTCGTGATTTTTGGTGGGCTACTCCTTTTCTGGAAACCAAAGATTGCATGGATTCATCTTCCCTGCGCTTTCTGGGGGGCGTTTGTTGAATTTTCAGGAAGGATTTGCCCGCTCACCCCTCTGGAAATATGGTTCAGGATACAGGGCGGTAAAAATGCGTATAGCGGCGGTTTTATAGCGCATTATATTCTGCCAGTCCTGTATCCAGCCGGGCTTACCCGCAATGTTCAGATCGTACTGGGAAGCATTGTCATTATCATCAACGTTTTTGTTTACTGGAAAGTATTTTTATCTAAGCGGAGTGGATAGTGCTAAAGGATTCAGAGGATGGTGTAACATATTATATTGGCAATCATTATGAAGTTCATAATGGTCAGGGGGAGTAAGTATATTTTTGGCAATAATATACACATTGCGCAGGTCAAAGGAGGCGTAAAGTGCTTTTTTCGCAAAGACAAGCACAATGAGAGTTCCGAGTGTAATGGTATTTGTACCTACCACGGATTCCAACCTTCTGTTTTCCAGTCTTTTTCCTGCCACACTTGCATCTGAGCGGCCTAACGATAAGTTCACCGGGAAGCCCGTTTTTTGGGCGATCTGGTGGGACGTCTTGTTGGGCGTGTTGTTTTATGAGCGATATCAATAAGAGAGAGAAGGGCATGATTAACCGCCTCCTCGTTGGGGAACGCTTCAGCAACTTCCGGTCTCAGGACAATGACATTAGAGGATTCTTTCATTCGCTTTGCGTACTTACCCCGCACAAGGCCGCCGGGAAAATCGGAACGCTTATACTCCGCCCGTAATTCGTCTTTGTCAGGTTTTTTATCCTTCTTCATAGAGTTTTCGTTCTCCTTTGCTCGCTTTGCGGGCACTTATGATTCGAATTGTTTGATCTTTCTCGGTGTGAGACACCACTACAAGCCGACCTTTTTCTGAAACGCCAAAGGTAACATACCGCTCTTCAGATAATGAGTGATCGGGATCAGCGCCGGTCGCAGCCATGGGGTCACTCAAGGCGGTTGCTGCCTCCTCAAACGAGACTCCGTGTTTCTCAAAATTGGATTTTGCCTTTTTCGGATCCCATTCGATTTTCATATTTTAAATCATACCATATTCTTGGACTTATGACTGGAATTTTTTGTCGATCACGCCCAACGGCTCAAAATAACCAGCTGGCGAGCTTTTTCGCCGGTCAGGTTAATTTTGTTGTTATGTTTTGATTTGGTTTATTAGAGCCTTGTATTCCTTAATAAATGCTTCGTACTTCTCTTCAAGTTCTCCGCTTCTATTTATAACTTCTTTATGACGGATTTTATCAGAAGTCTTGTCTGAAGCAAGAATCATTGCATGCTGATTCAAGTCTCTAATTGCCTGCTTTAACTTCGGATATTTTCTAAATGTACCGGCAGCAACCATAAACTTATGGAACCGCTCTCTTAATTCTGGACTTTCTTGTTCCAGTTGCCAACTTCCTGCCCATTCCGTGATTTCTCCGGCCATTTCTTCCAAATTATATAACCGGTCAAGTTCTCTTCTTAAGACTTCTTGCCGCCTTTCTTTTTTCGCATTAAGTTTATAAAGGATAATGTTGCCAAGAACTGCAATCACAGCACCAATGAGGATTCCGATAAGACCGGCTATCGCAGTGAAATATTTAGTATCAGCAACTACCTTTTCTGCAATTTGTCTTGCTAACTCATCCATATTATTCATTCCTATCTTAAAACATAACAAGTTATTCAGCAGTTCCGCGGATCATTCCTTTTTGGAATGATACACAGAAAGGTTAATAAAAATATTGAACAATATCCTATTTATTGATGCAAGGAACTTTTCGCAGATTATAGGCGTAAGCCTTCATAAAATTCAACGCAACTTACTATAAATACTCATAAATTCTAAAAAGCGATCAATAATATATTGATAACTTATTTTCAAGCATATACCTTTATCCTTCCATATTTATGGGATATACAGAAAGAGGAGGTTTGTTTATGCTGGCTATACCCTTACATCTTCAGAAGCAATTTGAAGCATATCTAAAAAACCAAGAAATTCAGGACAAATTTAAAGGAGAATATAAAAAATGGCTGCAATACTATCTTGATTTTTGCCGGAAATACAATTTTCCTTCGGCAAATCAAGAAAGCCTGCCGCATTTCATTAAAAAGTTACAGGAAAAAAGACAAACAAAAGTGCAACAAGACCACGCTTTCAATTCGATAATGCTTTATTATCAGTTTATTAAGGCAAAAGCAACATCCGATAAGGCCGTTCGAGTCATTCACCCGCTTGAAAGGCATATTCCTCCGGGCATCCCCATGTAGCAGCAGACTTCTTTCCCATCGTCAATTTTTCAAAGAATGTTGTCCGTATATCAACCGTTGATGTTGGGTTTCCTTCGTCAGCGCATCCTATGGTCCTTGCATTCGCTACCGTACGTAGTTGTAGTAACTACCTTCATAGTTCTGTTCCACTTCTTCCTTACACGCAAAGCTGAACTCGACGAGTGCGTGCCACTCGGAAGGATACCCAAGTTCGGCAAGTATCGCTTTGAACTTGGCTTTCACTCGCTCCGAAGTGCCGTCATCGACGTATGTTTGAATATCCGAGCGCATGGAGTAGAAGACCCATGCATAAAGACTGAAGTCATTGTCGACGAACGGCACGACGAACTCAATGTGCTCGAGCCGAATGTGCTCGGTACGAGACCACTTGAGCATTGCCTTACGCGCCTTGCCTATGTGTTGAAATTGAAGGCTGCGTTTGCGTGGTATTCTAATAAGTGCGTCAAGTATCTTACGCATAACAATATATTGAATAGTTTTCCTCTCAATATCAGCGAATTTATTGATTGTCAATTTGTAACAATATCATACTGCCGGATATAGCTGATATTATAGGTTATATCTGATTGTTCAATATCTATATTCATTGTTTGGAAGGTTTCTGTTCAACTACAGCCACATTTCCATTCTGACAGTTAGTTCGATCTAAACCCACCACTTCCAGCGGTGGACCCGGAAAGGTTCTACCGTTCCGGGGAGAATCATTAGGGCGTTTAAATCGGATAAATCAAAAATAAAAATTTCTTAAGATCAATAATTAGGGCGTGATGCCGGACGCGATTCAGCATCCAAAAAGAAAATGATTTCAAAAGTACTGGATTTCGGATCAAGAGGCTGTGTCTTAATAGAAAAATCTTTGACTTTTCTTCATGTCATCCCTGATCCCGGATCGGAGT
>JAABPS010000187.1 GCA_011391835.1 Desulfobacteraceae bacterium | reverse complement strand
CGTTCCGCACAGAGTATCTTTTATGGGCTGTCCAAGCAACCATGAAAATGCCATACTAAAAAACTTATTTCCTAAAATATTAAAAAACTGCATAGCTTCATCTTCCAGAGGATATACCAGACGGACGCCATTGATAAATTCTCCTTTGCCATGCACAAGGACTTCAAAAAACCGTGTTAAATCCTCCGGCGGCACGGTGAGGTCAGCATCCAGAATCATCAATACATCCCCTTCTGCTTTTTCAAACCCCAGCCGTACAGCATCCCCCTTGCCTTTTCCGTGCTGTTTATGCAATGCACACTTTCGCTCTGGAAAATTTTTTTTGATTTTCTCAATGACCTCATAGGTGGCATCGTCTGAATGTCCTTCGATAAATACCAGCTCTGTAGATCTGCCGAGTTCCGGCACATTCTGAAATATTCTGTTTATATTCCCTGCTTCATTCCGTGCGGGAATGATAACAGAAACCGAAGGAGATATTGCCCCTTTGTCAATTCCATCCAACGCCTCCGGCCGCGATATCACAAAATTTACCAGTGCGAATAGATTAAATGGAAGAAAGTGAACAACAAATCTATTCAATAAACTTGAAATCAATGGAATGTTTATTGGAAGAAGAATTGCGATACGGCGTTGAACAATCTCATACCCCGAAAGGCCCAGCAGATTGAATATATCATGGGGAGAAAACCAGTTCTGTTCTAAAACGTCTGCCCCGAGTTTCATCCATTTTGCCACTGACAGAGGAATTCGCCAGAGATTATTAAAAAAATTAATGACAATTCGTGTTCCCGGATGAACAACGTCATGTACCCGGTTCATCAGATACTGAACATCCCAAAGATCATTCACCAGATCCGACAGGATAATAACATCAAATTTTTCCGTGAATGTAATATCGTGTGCGTCCGCAACAACAAAATGAAGCTGAGGATATTTACAACGAGCATGATGTATCATCTCCTTGCTAAAATCAACGCCTACACCCAGTGATGGTTTTAATAAAGCAAGAAGATCCCCCTGCCCGCATCCAAGTTCTAAAACCTTCAATCCGGGTGGTATCAAAAACCGGTACTGTTCCCCCAAAAGTTTCTGGTAAAATGCCCCAGGCCGCCGTGGCCTTTTCTTATGATGGGATACCCTGTCCCAATGAAGGATACGATTTTTTCGGTATTGACCTTTGCCAGAGTCTATATATGTATCTTTCACCGCAGCACCTTTTGCTTGACGGAACGAGTTTCATGGTTCCTGTTCGTCGCGGCCAGATTGACAGCCTTTCTATTTCTACTTAAACACCAAAATCTTCGATGAACCTGCATATCATGTAAAAACCTATATTTCAAATTAAGGATTATAAGATTCCAACACACTTGAAAAATAAGTATTTCTGTGGCATAGTTTACCCTGCATTGGATCTATATTGTATAATCCATTGAATAGTCTTAAAATAGGTAAACATATTGAAATTATTCAAAAATATTTTGCTAATGTCTGGCGGGTTATCATTTGCATCATGTCTGCATTTTATATTTTATATTCAGTTAGTTCTAAATTGTCAAAATACTATCGTCAGCCTGATCCCCCATAACCCAAAAAATAGATAGCATACTATGAATAAAAATTCTCGCAGCATCATACCTGGTTTCATAAAATATCCGACCGTTTTTATCGTATTGACATTGCTGATCACAACAATTGCTGTGTACTGGCAGATCTCGGACTATGATTTCATCAATTTTGATGATGATGTTTATGTTACCACCAATTCCTATGTGCAATCCGGTTTAAGCATAAAGAATATCCTCTGGGCTTTTACAACAACGTTTGCAAATTTCTGGCACCCGCTGACATGGCTTTCCTTTATGCTCGATTACCAAATGTTCGGCCTGAAACCGGGGATGTTTCATCTTTCCAGTCTTTTCATTCATCTCTTAAATACGTTTCTGCTATTTTGGGTCTTTCAAAAAATGACAGGGAAGATATGGCAAAGCGCTGTTCTTTCCGCCCTGTTTGCGCTGCATCCCTTGCATGTGGAATCCGTAGCCTGGATCTCACAACGAAAAGATCTGCTCAGCACCCTGTTCTGGATGTTAACCATGTGGGGATATTTACTGTATGTAAAAAAGAAAACCGTAGGCAGGTATGCTGTTCCTGTACTTTTCTATATCATGGGACTTATGGCCAAACCCATGCTGGTGACACTTCCTTTTGTATTGCTTCTTTTAGACGTCTGGCCACTTGGCCGTTTTGCTTTCAAGACACCCCCTGAAAAAAATCTGTTTTCAGTAAACCGCGGTTTGATTTGGGAAAAAATACCCTATTTTATTATCACGATCATATTTAGCATTGTAACCTTTTACGCGCAAAGAAGCTCAGATGCACCCAAAGCATTTGTCAGCTATCCACTGCATGCTCGGATTACTAATGCATTGGTTTCCTATTTCCTTTATATCAAAAAAATGATTTTTCCGTTTGATCTGACCCTTCATTATCCATTCCCGGCCGTACTTCCCGCATGGCAAGCGGCAGGTGCAGGATTATTGCTTGTGGGAATAAGTGTCTTTGCAGTCCTGAAGGCAAGAAAGATCCCCTATTTTCTGTTCGGCTGGTTCTGGTTTCTGGGAACTCTGGTACCGGTGATTGGGCTTGTTCAAGTGGGATTGCATGCAATGGCGGATCGATATACCTATGTCCCCCTCATCGGCTTATTTGTTATCCTTGTGTGGGGACTACCTGATATGGTAAGCAACTTACGTTATCAAAA
This sequence comes from Desulfobacteraceae bacterium, assembly GCA_011391835.1. Taxonomy (GTDB): domain Bacteria; phylum Desulfobacterota; class Desulfobacteria; order Desulfobacterales; family JAABPS01; genus JAABPS01. The sequence continues at coordinate 3,138 of JAABPS010000187.1, read as the reverse complement.
GCCCGTGCTTGCCTTCCTTACACTGTGCATACTTCTTTTCTGCTCCGCAACAACGTGGATACAGACAGGTTACTGGAAAAACAGCATCACCGTATTCGAACACGCCGTGAATGTGACATCTGATAATTATGTGGCTCACAACAATCTCGCAAACGCACTTGTCACAAACGGAAGATCAGAGGATGCTATCTCCCATTATCATGAAGCCATTCGTATAAACCCAGGGGATGCGCAGGCCAGAAATAATCTTGGTTTTGCGCTGGTAAAAACAGGAAGAATTGAGGAGGCAATCGAAAGCTATTCTGAAGCCCTCCGGATGTTCCCTGGCTATTCGATTGCACGCTTTAATCTTGGCGACGCAGTATTATCACAGGGGGATATGGATGGATTCATTTCCCACTACACAACCGCTCTTGGCTTAAAACCCGATAGCTTTGAAGCATATAAAACGCTGGGAGATATTCTCTTCAAAAAAGAAAAACTCGATGAAGCAATCGGCTTGTATTATAACGCATTAAAAATCGATCCCAATTCCGAAGAAACACATACAAATTTAGGAATAGCGCTTGTCCATAAAGGGCAATTAGCTCGGGCCATTCCCCATTTCAAAAAAGCAGTATTGATAAATGCAGACAATCCGAAAACACAATCAAATTTAGAACGGGTCATGGTTATGCAGGAAAAGATAAAGCAGCAAATACATGACACCCGAAACGAGTTAGCGCTCTTCCCGGAAAATCCCAGCTTATATGTTAAGCTGGGGCGGCTGTATAAATCTTTTGGAGAGAATGAAAAAGCCATTATTCAGTTTAAGAAATCCATCGCCATTGATCCCAACAATGCCAATATGTACTATGAAATAGCCGCTCTCTATGCACAATTAAATAATAGTGCCGAATCAATCAATTGGCTGAAAAAGTCCATTCAAAAAGGGTATAATACATGGGATGTTATTAGCCGTGACAGGGATTTTAATAGCATAAGAAACTCATCTTCTTTTAAAATATTTTTAAAATCAGCACCAGCTCAGGAGCGGTGAGTTTAAAAAACAGTCTTTCATCCCGTTCACTGCTCGTTGGAAAAATTATCAATTTTTGAATTGACATATCCTGAGCGATTAAGATATGGGTGAATTTAACAATGGGCTGAAGCCTGTTAGATTAAAACTTTTCACTTAAACAAACGACTAAATAAATCCACGAAGGAATTCGTATCATGGAGATACGCCTCGTGGTTTTTTTTTGGAAAAGGGGGAAATCACATGAAAAAACATTTAGTTATCGGCCTGGCACTCTGTCTTGCTTTCTCTATTACGGCACCTGCCATGGCACTGGATGTGGAGTTTAGCGGATTTTACCGGGTCAGGGGATTCTGCGCACATGATTACGAAACATTTGGATGGAATGATAGTTTAATAGGAAATGAACACGCAAGTGACTACCTGGATATGCTTCTGGAAGTAAACATTGAATTTAAAGTTCATCCAAAACTTAGACTCATTACCACTTTTACGGCACTGGATAAAGTCTGGGGTGAAAACGATATTGATTCCCCTGGACTTGACCCGGCCAACAGCGAGGATACCAACAACATTGACTGGAACAAAGCATATATGGAATTTGATACCGGCATTGGTCGATTTAACGTGGGCCGGATGGATTATGGCGAATTTAACCATGCCTTCATAAATAACGGCACTGAGGCAGACTGCATAAAATATACCCTGGCCTCTAATGATCAGGGGGGGCCTGGCTGGAACCCGCTGTTATTTACATTCACCTACGCAAAAATTCTTGAAGATGACTTGGGAAATACATCGAGCGATGAAGACAATGATGAATACCGGGCAACGGTGGGTTATTTTTCGCCAAATTTCATCTTCGATAATTTGATTGTCTTTCAAAGAAATGAAGATGCCAATTATTATATTGACACCTACAGCCCTACAACTCCTTATGAGATATCCAAAGCAGACATATGGACATATGGTCTTTATATGATGGCCAAATTCGGCATGGCTACAATTGAAGGAAAATGGCAGTACTCTCATGGTTATCTCACGGATTTGCAAGGCGCCGGTACTCCAGACGATATTGAACTGGATGCCATGGCCTGGCTTGTCCAGACAACGTTTGATTTGGATGGATATGAAGCCTACTGTGGGTGGGCGCATACAGATGGTGACAAATCTCCTGGAACCGATCAGAACCCCGGGGATACGACAAACAGCTTCCCCGGTCAGTTTGGCGGTGACTGGGATCTGCTCTTCTTCCTCACCAGTGATGAAGGCATGCATGCAGCCTCTTTTGGCGGCATGGGAAACTGGTCCGATGAAGGAAATAATCCCTTTGGGCTGGATCTGCTATATCTGGGAGGAGGAATAGATATAACCAAAGATATTAATATCTCCGGTGTCTGGGGTATTGGATGGGCAGATGCTGTACCAACCGGCAGCAAAAGGGTTGGCTGGGAAGCCAATCTCTGGCTGACATGGCAGATCATGGACGGTCTTGAATACAAAGCCCTGTTTGCCTTTTTTGATGCGGGAAAATTCTGGAAGGACGCTCAGGATTACCCCTATTTAGACTCCTCAGCTGATAACGGTAACTGCTGGGGGCTCATGCACCAGTTGACGTTAAGTTTTTAGCTTTATCGTACATAGTTCAGAGCTTGAGGTTAAAAAAGGAATTAAACTTTTTTGGATTTTGTGATATAAAATTGGATAAATACATTTAATTAAACATCTTGGGAATATTCGTACACTTTATATTTTCAGGATTAAACTTAGGAGGGAAAAATTATGCATATGGCAGACGCTTTAATATCTCCCGCGGTAGGCGGAACCATGTGGGCTGTTTCCGCTGCTCTGATAGGATATAATTCAAAAAAAACACAAAAAAATTTTAGTGATCGTACCGCCCCTCTCATGGGCGTTCTAGGGGCATTTATCTTTGCATCCCAAATGATTAATTTTACTATTCCAGGAACAGGTTCAAGCGGTCATATAGGCGGAGGCATGATCTTAGCGATTTTACTGGGACCGCATGCCGCCTTTCTCACTATGGCTTCTGTACTGACAATACAGGCGCTCTTTTTTGCCGATGGCGGACTACTTGCCCTGGGCTGCAATATTTTTAA
>JAABPS010000186.1 GCA_011391835.1 Desulfobacteraceae bacterium | reverse complement strand
CCGATGATGATATGTTTCTGCTGCCCGGCTGCCACCGCTGTCCTGATTATTTTTCTGAAGCATTTTTCGGCCGTTTGGTATCACACGTTAGAATCGTACGCACGACTTGTTTCAATCGCTCAATACTATTCCCATTTTTTTCAACAAAGGTACTTGCATACACTCGTTCTTTCATGTCCGCATACTCTCCATGCGCATGAATGACTACCGGGAGAACTGGCGTTCTGTCATGAAGTTTTTTAAACAGAAAAAGCTCATCTGCATCCGGCAGATCAGGGTCAAGAATAAGCAGATCGATCACTTCATGACAATGTATCTGTTCTAAGACATCTTTTCCATTAACAGCCTGTCTGACGCCATACCCTTCATTCACCAATTCACGCTGAAGAAATTTTCGAACATGCGGATTTTTGTCTGCAATCAAAATGATAAATCTCTCTTCCACTGCTTTTCCTTTACATATCCAACAATAGAATAATCCGCCCCTGATACACCTTGCAAAGGGCATCCAGCCTCCCACCGGGAATGCTGTGTGGTTATTACGTAACATATAGAGAATTGAGAAATAGCAGTTATCAGTACCCCGTAAAAACAGCTAATCGTATTCTCCTGCCTTGGCAGAATACAAAGCAACCAATATGCCAATCTCAACCCCGATCTTTTATCTGTTTAACTTATTGGTTTAATTAAGTATTGATTATTTTAAATATAGAGAAAATCGCAGATCAAGAGACTGATTTCGTCAGCTTTTTTTACAGAGTGTAAAATTAGATTAAATTGAAATAGGATAGAAGTTTGACAGGAAAACATCAGTCCAATGCGTAACACCCCAGGCAAATCCTACTTCACAGAGGTACTCAAGGTTATGCCATATTTTTCAATTTTAGAATGAAGGGTCGGCCTGGACAGGCCTAAAATCTTTGCTGCGCGTGAACGATTTCCGTGCGACATATTTAGCGCTTCCCGGATGATCATTTTCGCAAAATCGTCCATACAGATTTCGAATACATTCCCATCTGCATATGAAGCCAAACGCTTCTGTATGAATTGTTTAAATATCTGATTATCCTCTACCGATGCAGTTTCGTCATTGATGCGTTTCTCCCCAAGGGTCTGAGCGATATCGTCCGGTCCGATAGGCGCGCCTCGGTTAAATATCAATGTTTTTTGTATGGTATTGGCCAGTTCTCTGACATTACCCGGCCAGGGATATTCGGAAATCATTTTTTTTGCTTCGTCACTGATACCCGGATTTTCGATGCCGATACCCTTGCTGAATTTTGAAATAAAATACTCAGTCAGCAGCGGAATATCCTTTTCCCGTTCGCGTAACGGAGGAAGCCATATCGTCACAACTTTTAAACGATAATATAGATCTTCACGGAATCGGCTCTCGTGAAGGGCTTTTTCCAAATCTCTGTTTGTTGCCGCGATCATACGTACATCAACGGGGATGATCTCTCTGCCGCCCAGACGCTCAACACTTTTTTCCTGAAGCAGCCGCAATATTTTAGCCTGAATACTGAAGGGCATGTCCCCGATTTCATCAAGAAGAACGGTTCCATTATTGGCCTGTTCAATCTTCCCCATGCGCCGATGGGCCGCACCGGTAAAAGCGCCTTTCTCATATCCAAACAATTCACTCTCTAAAAGATTTTCCGGAATTGCAACGCAATTGATAACAAGAAAAGGTTTTTTCGACCGAAGACTGTGCTGGTAAATCGCCCGTGCGACCAGTTCTTTGCCCGTACCCGATTCACCACGTATTAATACAGTTGCATCTGAGCCAGCAACCCTTCCAATGGCCTTATAAACATGCTGCATTGATTTGCTGTGTCCAATAATAGCTTCTCCCAGGCCTTTTTCAGGCACACCGTTCATGGCAACAGGAGACCGCATAAATCGTCCTGCTTCAAGAGCCTGTTTAATCACACTGAGCATATCCGGAATTTCAAAGGGCTTGAGAATGTAATCAAAAGCGCCCAGCTTTGTTGCCTCGATAGCCGTTTCCGTAGTTCCAAATGCTGTCATAATGATTGTCGGAAGCTTCGGTTCTATCTGATGGATGGTTTTAAAGGTCTCCAGACCGTTCATCCCAGGCAGCCGGATATCTAAAATAACCAGATCAGGCATGACTTTTTTCAGAACGTCAAGCCCTGTCTCACCAGATGCCGCGCTGGTGACTGCATAGCCTTCTTCTTTTAAAAGCTTTTCAAAGCTTTGCCTCAACTGATCATCATCGTCAATGATCAATATGGTTTCCATTTCCGGACTCCTTTATTGGAAGTTTGATAATAAATGTTGTCCCTTCACCTTTAGCGGAAACAACATCTATCCATCCGCCATGTTCTTCAATGATTCGTAAGACAATACTGAGTCCCAGTCCTGTGCCTTCATCTTTTGTGGTAAAAAACGGCTGAAATATTTTATCCTTTATTTCTTGGGATAATCCGGGACCTGTATCGCGCAATTTGATGACAGCCGTCTTACCGGATGATTCCGTTGAAACTTCTTCGCTGATGATAATGGATCCGCGGCTCCCCATGGCTTCACACGCATTCACCATGATGTTGACAAAAACTTCTTTTAACTGCTCCGGATCCGCCTGAACATCTGGGAGCATGCCTTGCCGATGAACGCTGACATCCACATCGTATGACTTCAGCCTGTGAGTCAGTAATTGAATGGCAAGATCAACCACAACGGATGGACTCATCCATTGCATCACCAGTTTAGGAGGTCTGGAGAATTCAAGAAAATTCTGAACAATCGTATCAATATGCCGCATTTCATCTGAAATAACGTCAAAGTCCTCTTTCTGGGTGGCAGATAAGTTAAGGGAACGACCCAGAGAAAACAGGCGCATTTTTACCGATGTCATGGGGTTTCGGATGCTGTGTGCCATGCCAGCGGCAAGCTTCCCCACCAGCACCATTTTTTCAGCCTGCAAAAGATTTTCGCGGCTCTTTTCCAGTTCCGTGTGTATTTGATCGCTGTCTTCAATAAGCTTGTGAACACCCATGCTTAGTGCCTTGACTTCGTCTTTCTGCTCCCCGGTTTTACCCAGGCTCTCGGTTTCCTGTATAAGCTTTCGAACCGGAATAAGCACCTGAAAAATAAGCACCAGCAACAAGCTTGCACCTGATAAAAAGACAACCATCACCCCGGCAATGGCCATCCACCTGAGTTTAACGGATTGAGAATAACTTTTCGATTTGATGTTTTGAATCTTTTGTACGTGCAGTTGTTTGTATTCTTCACATAAATTAAGAAGCTGGAAATAAAGAGCTCTGGCCTGTTTGTGCAGTTCTGAACCTGTTTCCCGTTGTCCAGACGTATAATGACTGATGACCTGGTCTTTTATCGTTATGTAGTTATTATATTCTGAATCGATTTCCTCAACCAGCCTCCGTTCTTCTTTGGTATTTTCAGAAATAGCTAAAGCAGTGGCAAGCCGCTCTTTGAATATCTGCCGATGTTCTCCAAGTTCCCGAAGCCATTCCGGGTCACCATCCATAAAATAGTATGATACAAACCCTTTTTGATTAATCAGAGCTTTTTCCAGAGATTCCGCTACCTGATAGGATGCAAGATGAGTGTTCAAAACAGAGTTGAGCAGGCTGTCAATCCGGAAGGTGTACCAAACGGTGATAATCCCACCTGTTATCGTAATAAAAAGCAGAATACATAAAATAAGGTAAACTCTGGTTCGAAGTCCAATTTGCTCCCACATATCTAACCACACCTCTCCGGGGTAAACCGCCTGAATGTACAGGCCATAGCCAGCATATTTATGTGGTTTTTAACACACTGAAGAATGAATGTAAATAAGTGTATTGGTTAAATACCAATGGGGAATGATGCTCTCTGTTGCAAGCCGGGGAACGAATAAACCGGATACAATTATTTCATGAATAGGGTAGGACTTTTAAAAACGAAGTTGTCTTGAAATTGAACGATATGATTACCTGTCATCCATGGTCATTACCAACCTTTATCAGGCATGTAAAGGTTGTTCCTTGCCCAATATCACTCTTAACAGAGACACTTCCCTTCAGGCGGTCTATAATCTCCTTCACAATAACCAGCCCCAGCCCGGTACCTTCTTCCACAAAGGCTTTTGCGTTTTGGGACCTGAAAAATTCAGTAAACAGGTGTTTGAGATCTTCCTTTGGGATCCCGATGCCTGTATCGGAGACTTCAAACCGGATCGTATCATGATTTTCTTTATCCAAAGTGACGGTTACGTTTCCGCCTGACGGTGTATATTTGAGAGCATTTGAAATCAGGTTTGTAAATAGCTCATCCACATGATTTTCGTCAGCCATAATGACCGGAATGTGTTCGCCAACAGAAAAATGGATCCCTATGCCTTTTTCCAGCGCCTGGGCTTCATATAGTTTTCGGAGGCTGTTTAATTTTTCCTTCAAATTAATTGAGCGGACCTCAGGCTGGCTCACTTCCAAACGCTTCACACTCAGCTTTAACAGATCGGAGACCATATCCCTGAGGGTTTCAATTTTCTTTTCACACCGGAGTATCGAATGTTTTTGCTCTTCATTCAACGACCCCATGTATTCCTTTCTCATGGTTGTGAGCATGCTGGACACAGCACTGAGCGGTGATCGAAGCTGGTGAGCCGCCTTTTGCAGAAACCATATTTTACTTAAACCGCTTTTGAGATTGGCAATGGAAAGCGATGTCAGTTCAGCCATTAATGAAAAAAAGTCAATATTACTTTCTGAAAAATTATACGACTCTTTACTATATACACAAAAGACACCCAGCATATTCTTTTCTACCCGAAGCGGAAGACACATCATGGATTCAATTCCTTCCTTTTGAATATCTTCAGGATATTGAAAGTAATCTTTCTCCTCTATTTTTCCGATGGAACAAAGCGACCCCTCCATAATCTTCCGGTTAACGGGACTTTTCTCTATATCAATAGCGCCTTTGGAGAGATAATTTTCGCTAAGGCCATACGTGGAAGTAAACCGGAGTGTCTTGCCGGAATCATCCAGGAGTTTGATGGCACAGCCCTTGACTCCCATTATCTTTGACGCATTTCGGGTCGCCAGATCCATCAGCTCATTCAAGTTTGAGCATAACTCCATCCCTTTGACCATTTCGTACAGGGATGTCAGCATGGTGTTTTTTATATCGAGTTCTTTGGATATTTTAAGAAGTTCTCTCCCTTTGGTTCTCAGTGTCAGCTTTATCGAAGTGATGAGAAATGCCGTTACAAGAATGGTAGCAGCATAGATGGCGAACACTACTGCCAAATTAAATAATTGAGGTTTATCAGAAACCATAGGATGCTGCAGAATGGGCGGCGGATAGGCCGGTATTGCCAATTGTTGCGCCAGTATGAAACCACCAATGACCATAAGAATTATTCCGGAATAAATAAAACAGCTTAAAACGGGAAGCAGGATTCCGGTTAATACAACATGGAAGATAACAAATATTAGCAGCGGACTGTATGCTCCGCCGGTAAAATAAATTAATGCGAAAAGAGAAATAAGGTCTAAGCTGATCTGTGCATTGGCAAATAAAGTGAATGGCCCGACACTTTGGGTTTTAAATTTATTGAGCCATCGCCAAACAAAATAAAAGATACCATTATAAATAAATATGAAAACAAGGATAATATTAACAGGGAAAAAGGGGAAACGGACATTTAAGAAAAAATAGGCGCCCCAGGCGGTTACAAAGGCTGCCCCTGCGGCGATCCATCGCAAACGGATAAACCAGGACACCCGTTCAATCATTTCCTTCCGGAAGAATAGCTGCTCCTTTATTAATTCATACCCCAGGCGCATAAAGGCTTTTCCTTCCTTCCCAAGAAAAGGCAACTTTTTTTATCCATTTACTTTTTAAGGATGCTCTCCACATTAGAAAGCAGCTCATCGGGGTCGATGGGTTTTTCAAGGAACTGTGTC
>JAABPS010000185.1 GCA_011391835.1 Desulfobacteraceae bacterium | reverse complement strand
TTCCGGGTCGGAGCCCGGAATGACAAACTAAACAAAATTATAGAAAACGGTCATTATTGTAATTGCGACACAGTCTCCAAGTCCGGCATGACAGCTAAGAAGAAAAATCCGCAGGTTGGGTAGAGCGTAGCGACGTGGAAATCTCTTTGAATGAGATTGCTTCGCCGATAAGGCTCGCAGTGACGGCAGGGTAGAACAAATTTTATATAATCCAGAGAAAAAAATGCCATTCCAGACAAGTTAAATCCAGAATGGCATCTTTAAAGGAAAAACAAAAAATTGAATAAACGATTTCTATACTTTCATCCCCGGCAGATTCAATGAGGCAGTATTTCCGCCATCTACAGGAATAAATTGGCCGGTTATGTAGCTGGCTTCGTCACTTGCCAGAAACAGAATCGGCGCTGCGATTTCCTCAGGCCGTCCGTACCGTCTAAGTTCGCACCGGCTTCCCAGTTTTGATTCCTTGCCTTTGTCACGGGCGTAGTCAAAAACCGGTTTGGTCATCTCTGTTTCAATGAGTCCTGGGCAAACCGCATTGACCCGGATATTGAATTCTCCAAAGTCACAGGCAAAAGTCTGGGTCAGGTTGTTGACAGCGCCTTTGCTGGCACTGTAAGCATTTCCGCCTGCGCCGGAGCGGATACCTGCAACAGATGAAACATTGACAATTGAGCCTTTTTTTCTTTCTTTCATATATGTTGCCACATGCTTTATCGCATACACCATGCCTAAGACATTGGTGTTAAAAACCTTTCGCCAATCTTCAGCATTTTGTTCTTCCACGGTGGTAAGTCCGCCGGTGATCCCCGCATTGTTTACCAGGATATCAATCTGAGAATAGGTTTTTATTGCCAGCTCGATGAGTTCTTTCACATCCTGCTCAACTGAAACATCCGTTGCTTTAACCGTGACTTCTCCGCCGGCTTTTTTGATTTGATTTGCAAGTTTTTCCAGTTTGTCAATTCTCCGGGCGCCCAGTACAACCCTGGCGCCTTCTTTGGCAAACATAATTGCCGTTGCTTCACCAATGCCGCTGGATGCGCCTGTAATAACAGCAACTTTGCCTTCCAAACGTCCATTTTTTGCCATGTTAATCTCCTTGATATTCCTATATGATTATTTCGTTAGAATCCTGTCACTTATAATCGGATTTTCCTAATATCCATTGTGGATTATGTCAATAAAATTATCTAAGGTTAGACTTTATAACGTCTTTTATGTTATGATTCAGTAAGTTCAATTTAAATATTATGCGAATTTTTCCCCAATTTTTAAGGAACATAAAGGGTATTCACATGCTAAGAAAATTTAAAAAATTATCTAAAATAGCTCCCCTCCCCGCTTCCAGAGTTAAAAAGAAATCTTCAAAAAAAGCGGGGCTCCCGCCGGGATCACTTGTCCATATCGGGGAAAAAAGACTCGAAAAAACCCGGATAACGGTCATTGATTATGATGAAAACCATGCCATTAAAAAAGAGGTTCAATCCATTGAAGAATGTTTTCCATTCAAAGACAAAGCTTCGGTGACCTGGATTAATATTGACGGACTCCATGATGTAGAAATCATCGGAAAATTAGGGGCTCATTTTGATATTCATCCGCTGATTTTAGAAGATATTCTTCATACCAGCCAGCGCCCCAAAGTGGAAGATTTTGGAAACTATGTCTATTTTGTCCTCATGATGCTGTATTATAATGATGGGTCAGATAAGATGGAAGAAGAACAGCTCAGCATCATTCTGGGTTCAAATGTCGTCATTACATTTCAGGAAGAAGGCGGCGATGTATTCCAGACCATTCGGGAGCGGATTCAAAACGGCAAGCTTCGCATCAGAAAAGGAAAGGCTGATTTTTTAGCATACCGACTCATTGATACGGTTGTGGATAATTATTTTCTTGTTCTGGAAAAGCTGGAGGAACGGATTGAATTTTTAGAAGAAAAACTTCTTCTTGATCCTGCCAAAGAGATCCTGCGATCTATCTATGATCTCAGAAGAGAGCTGCTTTCCATTCGAAAATCCATTTGGCCATTAAGAGACGTTATCAACACCATTGGAAAAGAAGATATCTCCCTTATTGGAGAACCCATGTGTATTTATTTCAGAGATATCTATGATCATTTGGTTCAGTTGATTGAGACCATAGAAATATTCAGAGAAATAATTTCCAGCATGCTTGAAACCTACCTTACACATGTCAGCAACAAGTTGAATGAAGTCATGAAGGTGCTGACCATTATTGCCACCATTTTTATCCCTTTAACCTTTATCGCCGGTATTTATGGAATGAATTTCAAGTATATGCCGGAACTGGAATGGAAATGGGGATACGCGGGTGTATGGTGTATTATCATTGTTATTGTCTGCTGCATGTTTGTATATTTCCGCAGAAAAAAGTGGTTTTAGGAAGCCAAGGATTCCATAGAGAAAACAGCCGGCAATTACAATTCCTGTACTGTTATATCTAACGCTTCTTCGAGCCATTTGGCCAGAAGCCTTCGATGGCAGAACTCTCCCTTTTTTTCAAAGCAGAGAAATACAATATCTCTTCCGGTAAATCTGTTCTGCAGTTCTTTATAAAGCGTTTGCGGATCGAATACTCCTCTGACCTGAGCCATGTACTGTAGGGTATATTCCTCCTGACTGATTTTCCCCTGCTTTGCCTTCCACAGCAATTTCTTTTCAGGCGCAAGCATTTTCATTTCACATCCATCAAACCACGCTGGGGGAAACCGGGCAATGCTGATAGGGATTATCTCACAGGGTATGTTTTTAAAAAATCCGAAGTAACTGGTATAGATTTTCATTGATCGTCAAATCCAAAAAATTCCATCGCATTTTGAGTCGTGATCCATCTCGTGCAAATGAGCATGAGAATCAGTTATGCTCGGTGTTAAGACTGTATTTTTATCGGATACCTCTATTTCCATACAAAATCCCCCATCGAAGACCGAATAAACATCATAATACCTTATATCTCTTTTGGAGAATTTTTTCCATTTAATCACCCGGCATTGACTAATGAAAGCTGTTGGGGCATAGTTCATATCAAAAAATTTTTTAAGGAGAAAAATGATGGCTAAACATATCTGCCCGTGGTGGATTGGGTATCTTCTTGTGAGTCCGATCCGGCGGCTGGGGCAAAACCCCCGGAAAATTCTTGCGCCGTATATCAAGCCCAGAATGGCTGTTCTGGATGCAGGATGCGGCATGGGTTTTTTTAGTCTGGATATGGCACGATTGGCAGGAGAGGATGGAAAAGTAATTTGCGTGGACTTGCAGAAAAAAATGATACAGTCTCTTATGAAAAGGGCAACCAAAGCCGGATTGCAGGATCGGATCGATGGCCGCCTCTGTTCCTCAGAAAACCTTCCCCTTGAAGACATGAAAAGCCGCATCGATTTTGCTCTGGCGTTTGCCATTGTTCACGAAGTCCCGGATGCCAGAAAGTTTTTCGAGCAGATCTATTCAGCACTGAAGCCGGATGGCCTCCTGCTTTTTTCCGAGCCCAAAGGGCATGTCTCTGAAAACAAATTTCAAAAAGCCATCACCCTGGCTGAAGAAGCGGGATATACACCTTTGGACGCCGCTGATATCATGAGAAGCCGCTCGATACTGCTGAAAAAGTAAATGGATGAATTAGAAAACATAACCAAACAAGTCCTTTACAATTGCGATATTACAGATGCAAAGAACGCAGGTGTTTATTCCGTATGCAATCTTGCATTACGTTTTCGTGATCTATTTAAATGGGAAAACGGATTAGACCCCTGGATTGAAAGCAACCCATCCGAAGTGCTGGAATGGATTGGCCATCGAGAGCAACGATGGGAAGATCTCTCACACAAAGAGTATATCCCGATAAAGATTCAGGGGAGAGCCTATGACCCCTTTGATACGAAAGGCATCAATGCGATTCTTGAGCCCCACGATCTGCTTTACGGAGCAGGATACGCGCGCAGCCTGAAGCCTACTTTTTTTCTGGCGGATGTGGACGATAAAAAAACTGTCAATGGCTGTCGTGTTTACTTCCTTGGACGGGAACTGGCCCGTGATCTTTTTACATGCCCTGCCCAGTCCCTATCCAACCATATCTTTATTCGAAAGGCATCCGCAAAAGTATTTTTCTGGGATCAGATATTTTATATTACCAAATCAGGGAAAAACGCATTGAAATTTGCCCTTGGAGAATATGGCCTGAATGTAAATGACCCCGGAGCGCTGCATCAGCATCTGGACAGAATCATCGCAAATGAAATAGATACCTATCTCTATCATGAATTGGGGGAAATCAAAGATACCGCGTTTGATCACAGCATATGGCAGGAAATTATGGCAAGCTTTCCTCATTCACCTGTGGAACTGCTTGCCAGAACCGTGAAGGATCTTCTCGCCAACACCAGTCACTTTGGAATGCTTCCGTATATTATCAGGGAGCAGAAAGGCGCTTCACTGGCCTTCTATGTCGCGTTCATGGACACCCTCACTAAAAAACTGTTTCCGGAAATTCTCCACGCTTTTGAATATTTTGTCCAGAGTCAAAACTGGGATGTGATAACAAACGCTGTAAATTCTGGATATAACATCTCCCGGCGATACGCAACATCCATATGCAGTTTCCATGAAAAGGGGAAGCAAAAAGGCTGTACGAAATGGACTGAAACTCAGATAACCAGACATCTGCTGGACCCCCTCTGTGATTGAAACAATAGTCTAACTCTGGTTTTTTCCCAGTTTTCTCTGATAGGTTTTCCACCGGGCATTGAACCATGTCCATTGGTCGGGATATTGGCGGATCATCTTTTCTATAACATGGGTACACCATGAGATAATGGCTGCGATGTTTTCAGCCGTATCTTCTCCAAGATTGAATTCTCCAGCAGGTTCAATAATAACCCGATGCCGGTTTTTCCCTTCTCTCACAGCAAAAATAGGGACCAGCACAGCGCCGGAGCGCTGTGAAATGACCGCGGGCCCTGTGGCAGTGTAAGCAGGTTTTCCGAAAAACTCAACCGGAACTCCCCGGGATCTGTCCTCATCTACGATTAGCGAAACTATTTTGCCTTCTCTGAGTTTTTGCAGCACATTATTCACGCACTCAACTGCTGGTTCAGCAGGTATCGGCAGGTTTAAAGAATTGATCTGACCCTTGTGCCAGATTTTTGCCATGATCTTGTCCGGCGGATCCTTAACAACAACATGATACGGATATCCCGCTGATCCTAACGCAGGGCCCAGAATAAGAAAATTCCCCAGATGAGCGCTGATCGCAATTACGCCCTTGCCTTTTGCCAGAGCGTTGTCAAGATGTTCCAGTCCGGTAATTTCCACTGTTTTTGCAATATATTCAGGCGGTCTGTAAATAATCCGGAAGGACTCCAGAAACCCCCGCGGAAGATTCTTGCACACCCCCCTTGCGATAACTGAAAGATCTTCGGGGGTCTTTTCGTTACCATAAGCGTATTGCAAATTATCTATGATACGGCGGATATACTTCGTCTTGGCGAAAAATGCGATGGCACCCATTAGATCCGCAAATCCATAAATTACAAACAGGGGAGTCCATGCAAGGATAACAGAAAGAGAAGAATATATATATCCACCAACAAAATGACGGATGGGCCTTATTTTTTTCCAGATTTTTCCCATATGCGTTCCTTTTTATCCAATCAGCAGTAGCATATAAACGTACATGGCAGGGAAGGTAATAAACACCATGGGCAATTTAAACCGAAATTATGTTTTTCATTGAATCTTGTCAATCATTTCTATCGGTTGGGTGTATCTTCAGGATGTGGTGATGAATGTGAAAGAGTCAAAGGTAAAATTTCCCGGAATCTGAAAAATAAAAAAACGTATATGCTCTGATGCCGGGTATGCCAGCGCTTTCCAAATAGGCCTTCGTGGTCAGCCTTGTTAACTCCTCAAGCAGCAAGTGGGTGAGATATTCTAAAGC
>JAABPS010000184.1 GCA_011391835.1 Desulfobacteraceae bacterium | reverse complement strand
ATAACTGAAAAATTTTTAAGTCCGATGAAAACAGGCAAGATGTTTGAAACGGAAGAACTCCACTATAAAGACCAGCAGATCGAAGGGGCTTTTAGAGTACGTGCGTTTAAAATGCCGGGCTCACGACTTGGCGTTGCATTTGAAAACATAACTGAAAAAAAGAGGCTTGAAGCGCAGTTCCATCAAGCCCAGAAGATGGAAGCTATCGGTACGCTTGCCGGAGGCATTGCGCATGATTTTAACAATCTGCTCATGGGCATTCTTGGCCGAAACTCCCTGATGATGACAGATCTTGATCCATCTCATCCCCATGTTGAACATCTCACCGAAGTGGAAACCTATGTGAAAAGCGCTGTGGATCTTACCAATCAGCTCCTGGGTTTTGCCAGAGGCGGCAGATATGAAGCTGTGCCGACAAATATCAATGAACTGATCCAGCAGCATAATAAAATGTTTGGCAGGACAAAAAAGGAAATCAATATAAGGGAAAAATTTGAAGAAAAGATCTGGCCGGTAGAAGTTGACAGGGGGCAGATGAATCAGGTTCTCATGAATATCTATGTCAATGCCTGGCAGGCGATGCCGGATGGCGGAGATCTGTATATAAGTACTGAAAATACGGTTATCGATCGAAACTATGTCAAACCTTTTGAAATTTCACCAGGAGACTATGTCAAAATATCCATTACTGATACCGGCATAGGAATTAATAGTGATATCAAGAACAAAATATTCGATCCATTCTTTACGACAAAGGAAAAGCATAGAGGCACAGGGATGGGACTTTCATCGGTGTACGGCATTATCAAAAATCATCGTGGATTTATCACTGTTTACAGTGAGCCCGGACAAGGGACCACCTTTAATATCTATCTCCCTGCTTCTAAAAAGAGAGTGAAAAAAGAAAAAAAGGTTGAAAAAAAGATTCAAACCGGTTCAGGAACCATCCTCTTGATTGACGACGAAAAAATGGTAGTAACCGTAGGAGAAAAAATTTTAAAAAAACTCGGCTACAATGTGCTGACCGCCACGGATGGAAAACAGGCGGTAGATATGTACCGGAAAAGTAAAAATACCATCGATATGGTGATTCTTGATCTCATCATGCCGGGATTGTCCGGAAAAGAGACATTTGAAGCGCTGGCAAAGATCAATCCGAAAGTAAAAGTCCTGCTGGCCAGCGGGTATAGTTTAAACGGCAAAGCAAGAGAAATTATGGATCAGGGGTGCTGCGCCTTCATTCAGAAGCCGTTTAGCATCGAACAGCTTTCCATTAAATTAAAGGAAGTCTTGGGACAATGAGAATACACGATCTGTAAAAAATTCCTCCTTCCCTCGCACTCCCCATCAAACCAACACGTCAACGAAGGAGCATCCTGCAAGTGGTCAATTGACTAAACAGCATACAAGTAGTCAAAAAACCCAAATATAAGCTCTGTTACCTGTTCATTTCCCTCCATCGTCCCTGCAAGACCATACAAAGCGGTTGTCTTAGCCACTGTCCCTGCCTTGGATTTAGCGTACGACACTCCTTCCTTCAGATCGCTGATCATGCGTTTTGCAACATCAGGGACAAAGATTTGGGGCATGGTCACGCAAAAGTGCATGGCCGGAGGTAACTGCAGACAATTAAAACGCCAGCCTTTTGTTTTCATATAATCATTGACATGGTAAATATCTACTTCTTCAGAACGGAAGCTGATAACAAATGTGGGCTCGCCAATAAGTTTTAATTCCGGAATATCTTGTATGCCTTTCTTTATTTGATCTGCCACATTCATGATAGCCTTTGCCCCCTGTAAATATCCTTCTTCGCCCAGGTACACCAGAGCGCTCCAGGTTGCAGCCGTCAACCCTCCGGACCGGCTCCCCGCGCCTGTAGGGGAAGCATACATCCCGCCGGGCCAGTCCGGAACATTGAAGTATTGATAGCGGCGAAGTTTATTATTCCGGTATAAAACTACAGACGTCCCTTTTAATGCGAAACCGTATTTATGAGTATCAGCGGATATGGACGTTAAACCTGGCAGCCTGAAATCAAATACCGGGATATCGTATCCCAGCTTTTCAATCCAGGGCAGAATAAATCCTCCCAGGCATCCATCCACATGAAATCCGATTTTATGGCGAAGTGCTATATCAGATAAATCCTGAAGCGGATCAATAAGGCCATAGGGATAATTCCCGGCGCTTCCTGCAATTGCCACCGTATTTTTATTGATCGCTTGCTCCACCGCCCTGGGATCAACACGAAAATCAGGCAGGGAAACAGGGATATGAACCATCTTTATTCCAAAATATTTCCCGGCTTTGTCAAATGCGGGATGGGCCGTATCCGGCATGATGATCTCAGGGTTGCTAATTTTTTTCTCCGCACGCGCCCAGTCCCGATACACCTTCATTGCCATCATAATGCTCTCACTTCCGCCGGAGGTAACAGTGCCGCAGACCTCATCTTCCGGGTTTTGCTTTTTGACTGCGTCTCCATGCAGCATGTTAGCGGTCATTGAAATAATCTCGCTCTCCATCTTAAACATGCTCGGGCATAGATCAAACTGTATGGTATTGACATGGGAAAAGAATGAAAAGATTTCGTTGAGAAATCTGCGGTGCTCATCTTCTGCATGATAAAAGGTGCCGGACACCTGTCCCGTTTTCCATTTCATATTTTCTTCTTCTGCCATGATAGAGAGCTCATTTAAAATATCTTTTTTATCGCGTCCTTTTTCAGGAATACGGTGGTAACTCTTAAAACGTCCTTTGTAGGGTTTGTTGGGATCCACACTTTGTTTTTCAGATGTCTGGTCTGCCATGCATTCCTCCTTTTGTCTTTATTTTTTTCTTCACCAGCAAGCATGCGGTGTGAGAATGACCGGAAGATGCGTTTCACCTGTTTAATGCGCGAAACACGTCTTTATTTCTTTTAAAAAGCTCTCGAAATTGCGAATACATCGTATCATATATTTCACGATGGCTGGTATTTGGCTCAAACACTTTCTTTATTTTTATACATCCGGGAATTTTTTCAATGGAAAGATAACCAAGGACGATAAATGCCAGCAGCGCTGTCCCCCGAACAGTTGTATTGACTGGATCATCTATCTGATGAATG
The DNA here is from genome assembly GCA_011391835.1 of Desulfobacteraceae bacterium. Taxonomy (GTDB): domain Bacteria; phylum Desulfobacterota; class Desulfobacteria; order Desulfobacterales; family JAABPS01; genus JAABPS01. The sequence goes on along the minus strand of JAABPS010000184.1, from coordinate 2,858 downwards.
GGTACACCCAGAACGTCCGCGTGAATCTGTGCCCATACATCCGATAATGCGCCGCCTCCCGAAAAACGGAAATGTCCAATTTTTTTACCTATAAACTTCTCTGCTGCTCCCCGCGTCCACCGGTTGTTATAGGCGAGCCCTTCCATGATAGCACGGGAAAGATGGCAGCGCGTTGTTTTCAGTGAAAGATTGATAAATCCCCCACGGACATACGGATCCTCAGACGGGACGATGGATCCATTCAACCAGGGGAGAAATATCACCCCATCGCTTCCTGCAGGCGCCCGGCCGGCCATGGCGTTAAACCGGTCATACATATCTTCCGGTTGAGGGCCGGTCGAGAACTCATCGTCCGGATAAATCAGATGTTTCAGATAAAACTCCACGCACCTGCCTCCAGTTCCCTGTTCACCCAGCAGATAATATCTGGATTTGAAAGGACTGGGCAGAGATGTCATGACATTATTTAAATGTGTCCTTTTGAACGGAAGATGACATGTCATATAGAAAGACGTTCCAATATAAATGATAGGATCAAAGTCCAGAACAGCGCCTGAACCGATAAGTGAAGCATTGGAATCTCCAATACCTGCAATTACCGGCGTTAAAGGGTTTAAACCCAATTCCTTAGCCACATTTTCTTTTATTGGCCCTGCAATGCTGTCATTTGATATAAGTTCAGGAAACTTTTCCTTTTCAACTCCTGCAAGCTCCAATAATTGTTCATTATAGGTTAAAGAACCCCACTCGCGGTTATCCACGATTATAAAGGGCGCCATGGTTTTCTGGGTCGCTGTAATCTTGCCTGTCAACCGTGAGGTCAGATAATCCATGGGTTCAAGAAACTTATATGTTTTTTTGTAAATGTCCGGGCGTTCATTTTTAATATAAAGAACATGGCCCAGAGAGTCCACCCCTGAACGGGTTGGCGCTAAACCTGTCAAACGAATCCACTTCATCAGCTTCATCAGCCCATATCCCTGTATGTTCGGAAAACCGGAGGCAATGCGCCGGTTGTATGGACCGCCCCGTGTATCCAGCCAGTGAACTGCATTCATCAAGGGCTCAGCATATTCATTTACAGGCACAACAACTGACCATTGGGAATCGCAGCTCACAGCCACAATTTCTTCTGGCGGGATAGCTGCTTCCTGGATGGCCTTTTTAGATGCATGAATGGTTTTGCGCCACCATTCCTCAGGATCTTGTTCTGCGCCGCCATTGGGTAGCAGATGGGTAGTAATGGTTTCCTTTGCACTGCTTATAATATTCCCATTCATGGAAACAACTGAAACTTTATGCCCGCCACTCCCAAGATCAATGGCCAGAACATACCCTTTCTTTTTTTTACCAATTTCAGTTTCAGGTTTTCTATCCTTCATCATACCTCTGCTGTTTTGTTTCAGCGAACGGAGTTCTTTATATCATTTTCGTTGATAAAGCTCTATAACATTGATAGAAATCGGTTGAAATCAAAAATTCTCACAGTATAATGCTTAACAAATCAGAACCATCATAAAATTACCAAATAGAAGAGGATGACTATGGAACCGTTTCGCCATCATATCTTTATCTGTACACAAAAAAAACCGGAAGGTGCTCCTTCGTGCATAGGCACAGGCGCTCATGAAGTACTTAAAGCATTGGGGCATGAGCTTGAGAAAGCCGGTATTGCAGGGAATGTTCAGATAACCACCTGCGGATGCCTGGGCATTTGCGGGAAGGGGCCCAACATGGTGATTTATCCAGGCGGTGTATGGTACACGGGTTTAACCCCCCAGCGTGTTTCAACAATTGTAAAAAATCACATTGTAAACAACACGCCCGTAGAAGACTTTTTATTAAAAAATGCTGACGCATTAAAAAATGAGATCATCGCACATAACCAGATGGTCGCTGCCATGAAAAACCTTATGGAAAAAGCGGGTGTCATTCCTGAAGAGCTGAATCAATTTATGCGGGGATTCATGGAAAGCCGCCTGTTCCTTACAGCCATTGAGCTGGATCTTTTTACTGCAGTGGGCCAGGGAGCGAGCGCTGCGGATGTTTCACGAATCTTGAAAACAGATGCTCGTGCCACGGAATCGTTATTAAATTCGCTGGCAGCCATTGATGTTCTTGAAAAGCAATCAGCTACCTTTAAAAACACACCCCTGACAGCCAGATATCTCGTTAAAGGCTCCGAGCATGATTCGCGAATAGCCGCCATGCATATTGTGGGCCTCTGGCATCGCTGGTCAACATTGACGGAGAGTGTTAAAAAAGGAACGTCCATTGTCGTTGAACGGGGCGAAGAGCGGGATGGAGATGAAACCAGAGCCTTTATCGCAGCCATGCACAAAAACGCTGTTTTCCGAGCTGAAAAAACTGCTGAACTCCTTGACCTTCAAGGCGTTCATGCGCTGCTTGATCTGGGCGGCGGTTCAGGCGCTTACGCTATCGCTTTAACAAAGCATAAACCGGATATAAAAGCCACTGTATTTGACCTGCCCGCGGTTATCCCTCTTACCAGAAAGTATGTGTCTGAAGAAGGGCTTGAAAATAAAATTGAGTTTTTAGAAGGGGACATGATCTCAGATTCTTTTGGCAATGATTACGACCTGGTATGGATTTCAGCCATCTGTCACATGTTTGGCCCTGAGGAAAATCGTAAACTTTTCAAAAAGGCATATCAAGCCCTCAATCCAGGAGGCAGAATGATTGTCCAGGATTTCATATTAAATGAAAACAAAACATCACCCCGTTTCGGAGCCGTATTTGCTCTGAATATGCTGGTAAACACAAAAGCGGGTTCAAGTTACAGTAAATCGGAATATTTTGAGTGGATGGCCTCTGTGGGATTTAAGGATGTTCATCTG
>JAABPS010000183.1 GCA_011391835.1 Desulfobacteraceae bacterium | reverse complement strand
GTTGTTGTTTCTCACAAAAATTGATAAAATTAAAGAAAATAGAAAATTGGTAATGCATAGAAACGTGACAGGTGAAATTGGTTAGCTTAAGAAAACAAAGGAGGGGTGATCTAAATGAGCGCAAAAGATGCAGAAGCTAGTTTTTTAACAAATTTCAGGCTAATGGGTGGCCCGGACGCTGAACCGGAAAAATACAATCTTTATAAAGGGCTGATGGAATTAGCGGCTTCGATGGAAAAGATCGAAAGCGATTTGAAAGACATAAAAGACTTCATGTATTTTTTGAAATCAAAGAGTCTGGCAGTTCACATTTAATATTACTATCAGTTACAGATTAAAATTCAAACCCGTATGAATGTTTATTGGCTTGACAGCTATATTCATTTGTTGTAGAAATTGATCAACAGGCGAGTGAATCAACCATCTCTTTTTACGTTCTTATGGCAGAAGCGGATAAATTCCGATTCTGCCATTTTCATTGGGACAAGCTCAATTGATACTTTCCATGGATTCAATAAATGCTTCCAGCCGTGTTTCGACTTGTGCTTCTGAGTAAACCCGTGGATCATTTTGGTCTGCCTCAATAACCACGCCGGGCTTGCCCGTGAGTTTGGTGACTTCTTCCTGGAGGCGGTACATGCCTACGGAATAGGGTTTACAGCTTCTGTTGGAGTGCATGATAAAACCGGTAAGTGAAAATTCCTTAATTAATTTGGAAAGATAGCGAATCCGGTCTTCAAAACCAATATTAATGTATGCACCCAGATAGGATTGCGCAAGCCCCCGATAAGGATCGTCGGTGTCTAATTCAAAAGCATCCAATCCTCCCCAGCTGTTTGAATAGGTCGCCGCTACAAGGGCGCATTTTTTTTCTTGAAAGAAGGCAGAATTTCTTCTCATTTTAAACCAGATGGGCAGATTGTCCCATAATACACGATATTTTTCATCGGGTATGGAGCCGATTTTTTTTTCGGCAAGCTCGGCCACTTCTTCATAGAGCATTTTGTAATAGTCCACGCATTTCTGAGTACCTCGCAGCACAACAATGGGCGCAAGGTGAATAAACGTGTCCAGGCTGTTAAAAGGAGATGGAATGGTTTTGCCCAGGCTGAGCATTTTTTTCCACCAGGTAGAGGCCTCAAGGCCAAGAATGATAATCTGCTCAAGGCGGTCATCATCAAATGGCCGTTTTGTAAAATCAGCGAGGAATTTCTCAAGGTCTTTAAACTGCTTGACGGTATAGTCAACAAGCTCATTTGTCATCCCATCGTGAAGAAAAGGTGTATCCACAACAAAGAGGGGTACATTATATTTACGCGCGATAACTTGATACCATTTTGTGACGGTTTTGCATATATTTGTCGAGGCGATAAGCATATCCGGTTTGGGGAGACCCTGAATAGGGCCGCCCTGAGAAATATCAGCGCCAAAATCCGTGCGGGCATAGGCGCAGATATCCTGTGAAAATCCTTCTCTCTCAGCGATTTCCATCAGTTCTACGGATTGGTGAGAAGCAGCGCACATGGCCGCGTAGTTTTCCGGATATATAGGAATGATATCCATCGCATTTACAAAATCAACGGGAGCGCCGCTGGTTAACCATGCGATGGGTTTAACCTTGGTTGTTTTGGCTTCAATATAGTATTCGGTCATGATCTCTTTCATTTTGGAGATCGATTTAAATTCTGTCATTGGTTTACCCCTCTAACATTTCACAAAATGCGTTAATCCGTGTTTTCACAGGATCAAAATTTGTCATGGAAAGCTCAATTTCAATGGTTACAGATGGAATGCCTTCTTTTTTTAATCTCCCAATGAGCTGGGGACGGTCAAATGCATCCGGCTCACAGAACTTAATATACCAGAAAATAACACCTTGCGCTCCGGAGGTTTTTACTTTTTTTATCAAATACTCATGCCTGTCGAGATCCGGATTATACACACAGCAGCAGGGTGCAGGCTGAAACAGGTATTGAGTTACGCCTTCGTAAATGTCTTTATAGTTAAATGCGGTTTTAGAAGCGGTTCGCCAGCCATTGGCAAAATCATCATCAACGATGTGAATTTCAAGTTCGTCAAAAATTTTGTAAGCTTCAATCGGATCAAAAACCATTCCGCTCATCAAAATTTTTGGCCTCTTTGCAGATGGGGCAGGAAGTTTTTCGAGTTGCCGGATTAATCCTTCGAGCATGTCATTATAAATAGACCTGGGAAGAAAAAATCCAGCTTTCAAAACTGCATAAAAGTCATAATTTTTAATCACACCGGGTTTTGTTTGCCGCAATTCATAGAGTTTTCGCTGCAATTCTCTTGACCTGGCATAGATAGCCGATGCATCCTTTAATGAATTTTGTGTAATTTTTTTCCCTGTTACAGATTCCAGCCCTTTGGTTACAGTGTCTATAATATTTTTCAGATAATTACGGCGTGCTTGTTCTGTCTGAGTGCTTGGAATGGAAAGCTCAAACGTAGGTTTTTGAAAAAGCCGCCTGTAAATTTCGCGCAAATTAATTAACGTGTCACATATAGATGTAAAAGCGTATGCTTTGACCATATTTGCTCCGCCCTTCATCTCAAGCTCCAGAACGGACCGGGCAACGGAACAGCAGTAAGATTGCAAGTAGGTATCTGATCGTTGGATAGGCAAATTATTGCCCCATAGCTGGACAGGATACCCTCCTGCTGCATCAATAAGCTCCATGGGAAAATAGGCTGGCATGACACCGATTACCGGTTTTTTCAGCTCAGTTTCATATTTAGATATTGTGCTGGATACATTGGATATTATACTGTGAAAGTGTTCAATCATCATTTGACTCCGCTAAGCAAGCATTCAGAAATAATAGAAAACAGGTGAAGGTTTAAAAGCGAAATTATCCATAAAAGCTCGGCCAATATAAAAGATAGCGCTGAAGCAGTCAATCTAAAAAAGGCACGAAAGCGGTTTTCTTAACACAATAGCAGACGTTACCTGAACCACACGTAAAAGGAGGAAACCAGGTTTTTCCGAAATGAACTCAGGGGTTTTCCCTTGACATAAAATAGATAATTTAATAAAAATCATAATAAATTCGAGAGGTAATTTTCGGATAAAATAGTATCCCAGCAATCTGAATTGTTCGTTTGATCGTAATTTTGAAAAACAGGAGATAGATATGAATTTAATGGTTTGCTATGATGGTTCATCTGCTGCAAAAAAAGCTGTGAGCTTAGCACGAAAAAGGGCCAAAACCATGAAAGCGGTTGTCCATATTGTTATTTCATACGGAAAAGCCATGTATGATTCCTCAGGAGATAAAGTTGCGGAAAAGCTTTGGAAAGACTTTGAAAAGGCCGAAGAGGCGCTTGATGAGATAAAGAAAAGTTTTGATAAAGATTCAATCCCGTGCAAAACACATGTTTCCGCACGGAGCCTGGAGGCGGGCGAGGATCTTGTTGCCTATGCTGAAGAGAATAAAATTGAAGAAATAATTATTGGAATTCAAAAGAAGTCAAAAGTAGGAAAATTATTATTCGGATCTACTGCCCAGTATGTGATTTTAAGCGCCAATTGTCCTGTGCTTACGGTAAAGTGAGGATGGGCTTTCCCAAAATTACTTCTTCGGCCAACCTTCACAGCTGAATTGAGAGATTTGCCAATCTTCTTTACCTTCCTTCTCGAGTACATCAAGAAAGGACTTAATTATAACTTGTTGTTTTTAAGTCTTTTTGATAGAAAGATATAAATCTGTTTGCCCACAATAATATAGAAAGTCCCCTGCTTTAGATACAGATTTAGATGCTTAGAGAAATTTTACAAATTGATTTCCGTTAAATGAATTCATAAATAAAAGAAGACGTTCTTTTCTGGCACCAGCTTCTTTTCCAAAAGAAAAGTTTGAAACTCTGGAAGAATGCCAATATTTCTTAAAGTTGGACAAATTTTCCATAAACTACGAAGTTCGCTTTTGGTCTTTATTATCATGAAATACGAAATCGTATACGTAGATATTTATTTGTATTTATGCAAGTTTTCTATTTTTAAAAGATAATGACACGTGTTAGAATGATAACCAAAATCATCGGAAAAAACGAAGTTCGTATATTAATTGTTATGTCTTAAGGAGACTAAATTATGATCACTTATCCATTATGGTTTAAAGTTTTCCTCGGCTTTGGCTGTTTCGCGGTGATAATTGGTTTGTTGAAACATTTTGCAAAAAACAAAATGGTGGACTCAATCAATTTATGGCCAAATGAAAAGAAGAAGAAAATCATAACATCGTATACCCGAATGATCTTAATTGAGAAAATTTATGTCTATTCAACTCCTGTAATATTCTTTGTATTATATGGATGCTACAAATCTCGTCCTGAACATCCTGAAACCTTTTTTCATATTATGGTAATAGAATTTATCTGTTTAATTTTATTGACAAATGATCTTATATACAAACGTTCAATCCTAAAAAAAGTTAAAGAAACATAACCACGGCTTTCACGGCGACGGCATGAAGCCGCCGCATGTGAAGCCGTGCGTTGGTAGATGAATCGCGTGGAATCTAGCAATGGCATGGAGCTGACAGGTCTAAAGCAACTATGACTCAGGAAAAGACTTACAGACTTTACTTGCCTTGGGGATCAAAGGCGTTTCTTCTCGGGATGCTGTTGGTCTTCCTCGCGATGACGGTAGTATTCTTCATTCTCCCGTTTATTACCACCGGGCCGGATGCACCACCTCCATTTATTGGTCTCTTCCCTCTTCTCGTTGGTGGATGGAACTTATTTTGGATTCTCAGATTCCCTCATCAAATCGTGTTCCATGGTGACGGCACCATCGAGTTCAGATCAGTGATTCGAAAAGTAAGGATGAATGCGACCGAAATAGAGTCCATGAAACCAGCTAACGCAACCTTCGGCTTCATAGTCGTGAAAGGAAAGAAGAAAGTCACTATTTTAGCCCAATTCGACGACTTTCACCAATTCGTTATACAACTGAAGCAGTTCAACCCATCGGTTGTTATAAGAGGCTGTTAGCTGCAAACGCTCAAGGCTGAAAACTGTGGATCGGAGATATTCACTGGGGCAAGTGGAGAGGAGAACCGCCCAACCCATATGAGCCTTCTGGAATCAACACATAGTAATCACCCGTCGAGAGTCAGAGCGTAGATCGTCCCTTGTTCGTAACAATTTTTTGCGCTCAGAGTGGTGCAACGCTGCCGCTCCACACCAGCCCGTGAATCCGTTATTCTCTAAGGTGCCTTTTGGAATATTTAGTCATACTCATAGCAGCACTTTTTCATGCCATCTGGAATAGTATCATTAAAGACAGTGGCGACAAACTGCTGACACTAACTGCAATACGTGCCATTGGTCTGTTGTTTGGGGTCTTCGTTATCGTGTTTTTACCGCCACTGGAAATGGAAGCAATTCCATATTTAGCCGGGGCATCAATTATACACTGTCTGTATTTCTGGTTCCTTTTAAATATATACAGAATTGGCGATTTTTCCCAAGTGTATCCTATTTCCAGAGGCAGTGCGCCTTTGATGGTAATATTATTGGGAGCTGTATTTGCCGGGGAATATCTTTCACCAACTCAGGTTATCGCTACTGTTATGATTTCTTCAGGCATTTTATTGCTTTCCGTTGCAAAAGGAAGGTTAGCACGGGTCCCGGGCATTTATGCTCTGATTACAGGGGCATGTATTGCTGGATATACGGTGGTTAGCGGGATGGGTGTTCGGATTGCGAACTCATTTGTTGTTTATGCTGGATGGCTTGAAGTAATCACGGGTCTTGCTGTCGTCATGTTCACAACCGTTAGACGAAAAAGACAGATCCTTATCTATTTGCAGACTCAATGTAAAAAGGGCATCGTTGCTGGATTTCTTTCTGTTTCTGCATTTGCAGCAGCGCTATGGGCTATGAAAACTTCACCTTTGGCTCCTATTGCAGCGTTGCGTGAGACGAGTATAATATTCGCTGCAATCATTGGAGTCATTATGTTTAAAGAAGACTATGGGAAATATCGTAAGATCGG
>JAABPS010000182.1 GCA_011391835.1 Desulfobacteraceae bacterium | reverse complement strand
ATGAAATGCGCATGATCGGGGCAAACAATATTGATACGCCCCAGGCGCTTAACTGGATGATAACCCGCGATATCCAGCCTGAATCCATCATTACATCCATCATTTCACTGGATGATATTATTCATGCCGGATTTGAAATGAAAGATCCTGACAGCCAGATTAAAATCCTTGTATCCCCTTAAGTGTCTGATAATGATATGGGTTGTTATGAAGCAGAGAAGATAGCCGGAAAAGTCTAAAGGACGAAGAAAAAAGGTGAGATCCGCTGCTATGCAAACCTCACCTCTGGAAACTACTAAAACCCTGAGATCAGGGTGCCAAGGAAAAGGAGGACAAATCCTATGGCTACCAGCCAGAAAGCGTTCGCTGATATAAATTGAATGGCGATAAATTTACCAACAATACCTAAAATACCTAAAACTGCAGCAATGATCCAAACAGGTGTTTTTGGTGCACTTAGTTTCATTTTCGTCCCCTCCTCATTTTAAGTTATTGTTAACAGCAATGTTGAATATCTACCGTAACGTAGATATGAATGTCAATATTTGATTGAATTCACTTATCAGCCCTTCTATGTATTCATCAATTTTGTTATATTTCAGTTAGTTGAAACTATTCTGGTTGCTCTGTATAAAATTGCATATTCTCAATCAAAATGTTTCTGTTTTTATTCTGCCATTCTCATTTAAGTAAAAATGAGATATTGGATGAATTAATCTTGACAGTATCATTTTGTTAATGTTAAGTGGTCTACTTTTTAATTTTACTTTAAGCCGATCCTTGCTCCGGATATTAGCCGGGGCTTTAATACCCATAAGGAGGTTATATGAAACGATACGAAACCATATTTATTGCCGATCCTGAACTTCCGGATAAAGAGCGGAGTTCGCTGACAGAAAGACTCAACGAGTTGATTTTGCAGAAGGAAGGAATCCTTCTAAAAATTGACGACTGGGGCCAAAAACGTCTGGCCTATGAAATCAACAAAAAGCAGCGCGGCCATTACATTCGATTGGATTATTGCGGAACCGGATCACTGGTTGACGAAATGGAACGGCTTTTCCGAATTGATGATAAAATTCTCAAGTTCATGACCATTCTGCTCGATAAAAATGCTGATGTTGAAGCTGCAAAAGAAGAATTGGCCAGAGAAGAAGCGGAAAGAGCGAAATACTTGAAGGAAAAAGCCGAAGCGAATCTGGAATTTTCCAGCACATCAAAAGAAATATCTGAATCCAGAGCTGCTCAGGCAGAAGATGCTTCTCAGGGAAAAGAATCGAAAGATATTCCTGATTCGCCAGCAGCAGCGACTAAATCTAAAAAAGCTTCTGTGACAAAGGAAGAAACCAGCGAAAAGGAGCAATAAAATGGCAGCGTACCGAACCAAAGAGTCAAAAGAAAAAAAAGTATATCATCGCCGAAGAGTCTGCCGTTTCTGCGCAGACCAGAGTATGGTGATAAACTATAAAGATCAAAAGATGCTCAAATATTTTATTACGGAGCGTGGGAAAATCATCCCCCGGCGGATTTCCGGGACCTGTGCAAAACATCAGCGTCTCCTGACCCATGCGATCAAGCGGGCACGCACCATTGCTCTGCTTCCGTTTGTTGGAACGCTGGAAGCCAATTGATTGAACAGGCGTTGCTTCAAAGGAGATAAGAGAGTGCCTCGAACAATTGACTGGGGTCCGACGAAAGATATTCTCAATGGCATTGCAGTGACCGGTCTTATTTTTGGCGTATCTGTCTTTGTGCCGTTTCTTGGTTCTGTGGGAATTTATTTCCTTCCCTTGCCAATCATATTTTACAGACTAAAACTGGGCAGATACAATGGCGCCACCATTCCGGTCGCATCCATAGTCCTCATGGCCATACTCATAGGCAACATCTCCTTTGATCTTTTGTTTTTTATAGAGCTGCTTCTGCTGGGATTTGTTCTGGGGGAATTGATGGAGTTAAATTTGTCCATTGAGAAAACAATGCTATACACCTGCTTTTCGGTGATCGTCGGTGGCATTTGCTGCTTATTTATCTACAGCAACATTTCCAATGCCGGCATTGTTGCAATGGTATCTGACTATGTGTCAAAAAGCCTTGAGATGGTTGTCTCAATGTATCACGAAATTGGCATGCCGGAAAAAGATATTCAAACTCTGTCAGGGTTAATGGAACGACTTCAACACGTTCTGGTTCGGATTCTACCGGCACTGGCGATAGCCACCGCGCTTATTATTATCTGGATAAATATTCTTCTGGTAAAACCCCTGCTGCATGCAGCAGGAATAATGTATCCGAATTTTGGACAGCTCAAAACATGGAAAGCGCCCGATATTCTGGTCTGGGGATTTATTGCAAGCGGATTCATGCTGATCGTGCAGACAAACCCTTTTTGGATAATTGGATTAAACTGCATCATCATCCTGATGACCGTATATTTTTTCCAGGGCATTGCTGTTGTTTCTTTTTATTTTGAAAAAAAGCAATTCCCGAAGTTGCTTAGATTTTCGTTGTACAGTCTCAGTTTTATTGCCCTGAGGCAGCTATTAATATTCGTCGTCAGCATCGTTGGTTTTTTTGATATATGGATTGACTTTAGGAAACTGGAAAGAAAAATAAATAATCAGGAACAGTGATGGAAATTCATGTGAAGATACATTCACACGGTTTCTCTCTCCTGCGTTGGAGGTAATTATGAAGCTAATTTTAAAAGAAACGATAAACTCACTGGGAATCATTGGGAGCGAAGTCACAGTAAAAGATGGGTACGCGCGCAATTATCTGCTCCCTCAGAAAAAGGCCATGCTGGCAACCCCTCAAAACCGGATACTGCTTGAGAAGGAAAAAAGTAAATTCGATCTGCAGATTGCCAAAGAACGGGAAGCCGCTGAAATGATGGCAGGTAGTCTTAAAAATGTGGTGTGCAAAATATCCGGAAAAGTCAGCGATGAAGATCATCTGTACGGATCGGTCACTGTGCGCGATATTATCAGTGCCTTGGAAGCACAAGATATTAAAATTGAAAAAAGAATGGTTCTTCTGAAAGAGCCCATCAAGGCGCTTGGCACATACAAGGTCCCTATCCGTATTTACCAGAATGTGGAACCCGAAATTACTGTTGAAGTCGTTCCAGAGTAACCCATTTACAGACGGCCATTGCGTTTCAGCAGCAGGATATATAGCATAGCCTGAAGCAATGGCCTGGTACGAAAACTTTTTTGCATCATTTAGACATCGTATGTATATTTCTGAATGCTTAAATGATGCACAAGTTTATCCCTTCTTTTTGTCGTGAACCATTAGCAAGGATCATTTTCATATTCGAAATGACGCTAACCCAATCGACCTATGCTAAACTCAGAAATATTGTAGGCAGCCCAAACTGCAGCATGGCAAAAGAAGATCTTGCCTGCTACACCTATGATGCCAACACCCAAGGACAACTGCCGGCAGCTGTTGTTTTCCCAAGGACAACGGATGAAATATCCCGAATCTTAACGCTTGCCAATGACGAACGTTTCAGCGTCATTCCACGCGGCGCAGGTACCGGTATGACCGGCGGATCCATCCCGGTCAACGACAGCGTCATTGTGGGAATGTCGCGGCTTAATCACATCCTAAAAATCGACCCGGATAATCTGATTGCGTTTGTTGAACCTGGCGTTATCACAGGCCATTTTCAACATATGGTAGAACAGCAGGGTTTGTTTTATCCCCCGGATCCCTCAAGCGCCGATGTCTGTACGCTGGGAGGCAACCTTGCTGAAAACGCCGGCGGACCAAGAGCCGTTAAATATGGTGTCACACGGGATTACGTTCTGGGCGTTGAAGCGGTTCTTGCAAACGGAGACATTATCCGAACTGGCGTTCAAACCATGAAGGGTGTTGTGGGGTATGATCTGACCCGACTTCTCATCGGTTCCGAAGGAACCCTTGGGATCATTACAGAAATGACGCTCAGGCTTCTGCCTCTACCGGAGGCAGTCAAAACCATGACTGCTGTATTTGATCGAATTGAAGCTGCAGCGAAAACGGTGTCAGACATCATCCGGCGTCGAATCATTCCCAGAACCATCGAATATATGGATAATGCGTCTATCCGGTGTGCTGAAAACTATCTTCACGCAGGACTCCCTACAGATGCTGAAGCTATATTGCTTCTGGAAGTAGATGGAACTAAAATTGAAATAGATGCCATGGTGAACCATTTAAAAGAAATCTGCATTGCCGGTGGCGCTAACAATTTTACAGTAGCCCAAACCGAAGATGAGGCGGCTGATCTGTGGAAGGCCCGAAAAGCAATCTCGCCTTCTTTATTTACCTATGCACCGGATAAAATAAACGAAGATATCGTAGTCCCGAGAAATAAAATCCCTGATATTGTCAAAAAGATAGACGCATTACGGTCGGAAACCGGCCTTATCATGGTCAGTTTCGGTCACGCGGGAGATGGAAACATCCATTTCAACATCATGCTGGATAAAAAAAACAAGGATGATTTAAAAAAGGCGCAAACCGCTGTGGAATCTTTGTTTGACTTTACCATTGAACTGGGCGGAACAATTTCAGGAGAACACGGAATCGGCACAGCAAAGGCGCCGTTTATCTCAAAAGAAATAGGTCCCATTGAACTTGACTTAATGAAACGAATTAAGAAACTTTTTGATCCAAACAATATATTAAATCCCGGAAAAATATTTCAGGACTAAACTACCCGCACAATTCAGATGGTTAATATCTCCAGCATTTCATGGTGAATGTGGCCATTGGTCGCCACTATTTCTTTTTTCTCAATGGTAAATGGACGGTTCGAGAAATCCGTAATCACCGCGCCCGCTTCGCGGGCAATTAAAATGCCTGCTGCTGTGTCCCACGGATGTAGCTGTTGTTCCCAGAAACCGTCAAATCGTCCGCACGCAACATAGCATAAATCAAGAGCCGCAGATCCCAGCCGCCTGACTCCCTGGGCAGCATTCAGACAGTTGGAAAACCGTTTGATCAGGGGATCAAACGCAGTTTTTAAATTATACGGAAATCCCGTTACCAGCAGACTCTCTGAAACCTTTTCCGTCGTTGAAACGTTAATCCTTTGATTGTTGAGCATTGCGCCATTTCCATGAGTGGCTGTAAACAGCTCCTGGGTAATGGGATTCAATACAATGGCAAAAACAATGGACTGGTTCATCGCAAAAGCAATGGAAATCGCAAAAAGACCCACCCCATGGGCATAATTGGTTGTTCCATCCAGAGGATCAATAATCCACTGACAGGGGGATGTCTGGTCATTGAGCCCGCTTTCCTCTGCAAGGATGGAATGGTCCGGAAACACACCTTTTATGGTTTCGATAATAGCATGTTCCGAATTCACATCCGCTTCGGTGACCAGGTCAATCACACCCTTTTGGGAGATATGCGTCACGTTCCCGAAATAGGATCGTAATATCTTTGCCCCTTTCAAGGCTGCCGTCAAGCCGACCCTTTGTACACCTTCTAATTCCATTGTTGGTTTATCCTATCGTTAACAGTAAAACGTTGAATAATTCTAACCCTGGCTATGGATAAGTTATACTTCTGAAAAATATCCCCCACACATATTTATGCCATGGACAAAGCCATGTCATTCATTTTTCTGATCAGAGGGCCCAATGTGTCTTCTGACCTGGCAGAGATGGGTATGCCTTTAAGGGATCCAGCCAATTGCTGTACCCTTTCCCTTTCCACCAGATCCTGCTTATTCAACACACGCAGCATCGGTATTTTATGTAAGTTGAGATCTGCAAGAAGCCTTTCAACGGATTCGATCTGCTCATTAAAACGCGGATGATGAATATCAATTACATGCAGTAGAAGATTTGCATTTTCAAGCTCTTCAAATGTCGCATGAAACGCCACCAGCAGATCCTTGGGAATATTTTCAATAAACCCCACCGTATCAGTGATAATAACATCGATGTTTTCAGGAAACTTCAGACGCCGGCTTGAAGGATCCAGTGTGGCAAACAGGCGATTTTCAGCCCTGACATGGCTCTT
>JAABPS010000181.1 GCA_011391835.1 Desulfobacteraceae bacterium | reverse complement strand
ATCACAATTGCTGCCATCCATGGCTCCGCCGACGGCGGAGCTGCTTGTATTGTTTCTGCGCTCGATTTTCGGGTTGGAACAAACGACTGCACCATCGGTTATCCGGAAGCAGGACTTGGCATGAATCTTAGCTGGACATCCCTTCCTTTGTGCGTGCATTTGATTGGGCCCGCTAGAACCAAACAGATGGTGATTCTTGCTCAAAAAATAAAAGCACAAACGCTTTACAAATGGGGATTTTTAGATGAAATCACCACCAAAACTAATCTCATGAAAAAGACATATCATATGGCAAAAGCATACGCCCAAATGCCGCCCATTGCAGCCCAGATGATTAAAAGAAGTGTTAACATTATTTCTTCAGCACTGGATCAGTCCATCATGCATATGGATTCTGACCAGTTGCTGTTATGCCATTCAACCGATGATTTTAAGGAAGGAATTCATGCGTTCTTTGGAAAGTGGAAAGCGAAATTCACCGGGAACTAACCATGGATGCTTATATTAAAACTATCAGCGAGGACTCTGTGGAGATCTCTTGGGATGGCAATCCTCCGCCTTTGGAAGTTTCTATTTTCCAAGGCTCTTCCCCGGAGCTGATTGATCGATCCTATCCTGTCGTTACTGTATCAGAAAGAAATTTTGCCAACATATCAGGACTTCGGCGTGAAATCCGTCATTATTTCTATATTGCCCCCCAAAACGCCAATGGACTTATTGTGGCCGAACGACGTGTGTGGTTAGATGGACCGGTAAATTTTCGAGACCTCGGAGGATATAAAACATCAGATGGTAGACGAATAAAATGGGGGAAAGTATTCCGAGCAGATAATCTGGCCAGATTATCTGCCATGGACCAAACTCGGCTAGAAAATATGGGCATTGAACTGATCTGTGATTTCCGTACCGGTGCTGAAATTGAAAAAGCACCTGATAAGTTTCCGGCCGGCAATGCTTCAAAATATTTGCATCTTCCAGTAATTCATGGTGAGTCCGATAATACCATTCTTTTCGATAGAATAAAAAAAGGTGATGTTGAATGGATCAATATTGATTTAATGATTGAAGGTTACATTAAAAGTCTAGAAAATTACGCTGATATATGGGGAGAAGTAATCAAACATCTCGCAAATACTAAAAGCTTCCCCATGGTGTTTCATTGTACAGCAGGAAAAGACAGAACCGGTATATGCGCTGCTCTTATTCTTCTTGTGCTGGGTGTTCCGGAACAATCTGTTATTGAGGATCATCATCTCTCTAATATTTTCATCGCAAAGGTGCTTGATAAAATTTACACCTATATTCAATCGTTGGGTATCCCTCCGGAGCGTGTATCTCCCTATTTCACAGCGCCAAAAGAGTGTATTACTTCGCTGATTCACCATCTTAATGATAATTATGGTTCTGCCTTTAATTACTTCACTAAAAAGGCAAAAATCGACCCAAAAATATTGGCAGTTTTAGAGCAAAATCTTTTAGAGTAGCAAACTATTAATATAGAATCTCATCATTCGATTCAATGTGTCATTGGTTAATTATGCGCCGTTTTTTCTTCTAAAAAACCAAAAAATATTTTTCTCCCGGAAATATCAAAAACAAATTAAAAAAAACTTGACAAGTAGAAAAATTAAATATAGATATAAACAATTAAAATCTTCAACCATCCTAAGAAGTAGTCATGTATATGGTTACGAATTTAAATGAGTTGATATTAACAGCTCATTTAATATATGTCCCAAATTCTTTTGATATTGTGTAACTGATGCTTTTAATTCGTGGGTAAAGGGATAATATCCCTCTTGGCAATAATGCCTTTTATTGAAGTTAACATTATTAAAAGGAGGAATGAAGATGGCTACGGTAAAATCAGTTCTTTCAAACATTAAGGGATGGGCGATGGAGATTGTAGAGTTTGGACTGGCCCTGGTATTAGTTTTTCTTGTTGTCGATATTCTGTTTGGTCCGCAACTTAATATCGTAGATAATCTGGTAGCTGTTATCAACAGCTTTGTGGGCCAAGGGATCATTGGTTTGATTGCCCTGTTAATTCTTCTTGGGATTTACAACAAATAAATGGTCTGATAACTTTGTATATTATTGAATTCACCTGCACCGCAGGTGAATTCAATAATGAATCCAGCCTGAGTTAAAGGCTTTTCAGTAGATAACCAACAAAGAAAAGAGGTTATTATGGCTCAAGTTAAAAGTCTATTCAAAAACATTCAAGAATGGCTGATGACATTGACCGAATTAGGATTTGCGATAATATTGGTCCTTGTCGTCATAGACATTCTCTTCCCTGGAGTAACAGGGATCGCAAAAAATTTGTCAGACATTGTTGGCAGTTTTGCTACTCAAGGGGCAGTCGGCTTGGTTGCTTTGCTGATCTTTTTGATAATATACAAGCGGTAAAATTTCTGTCTCTACTAAGAATTGAATATGGATTCTTCTCTCTTTGAAGAGAAGATAGACAAAATCAGTTAACTGCGGTGCAAGTGATAGGAACAAGTGCCATCTACATGCATCGCAGTTATTTTTTTTAACATGTGACTCCCCAACTGATCCCTACTTCGCAATTTCCCTCATGTATTCAATCCATATGGGCAGCGCTGCGCTTGCACCTGTCTCTTTTTCACCTATAGGCTCTCGATCGTCCATACCGACCCAAACACCGGTGACAACCTCATCGTCAAAACCAATAAATAATGCATCCGCATGATCATTTGTTGTCCCTGTTTTTCCATATACATTTCTCTTTAATTCCTTCGCCTTCCATCCGGTGCCTTCTGTTACCACAGCATGTAGCATCTCTTTTATTTTTTTCAGGGATCTTTCGCTGATCACCCTTTCCTTAAGTCCTGACGGCTCTATAATTGTGAACTGCTCCTCATCAACGATTTTGGTTATACAAACCGGAACCACTTTGAACCCATGCGAAAATGAAGCGTAGGCAGAAACCATTTCCATCAGTGTTATCTCAGAAGCACCTAACGCTGAAGAATAAAATGGATGTATTGTACTCTTTATACCGAGCCTGTTAGCCGTATGGATAACATTTTCTATTCCAATAGTTTTCGCTAAACTTACTGTTGCTGCATTTAAAGAGTGTGCGAGCGCCGTTTTCAGTGTAACAGAACCTCGATATATATCATCATAATTATGTGGTATCCATATAGTATCTGAACTGTCCTGACCTGGGAGTTTGTAGGTATTTTTCTCGTCATCAATAGTATCGATAGTATCAAATCCTTGATCAAGGGCTGTCAAATACACAAAAGGTTTAAAAGCGGACCCGGGCTGCCTTTTTGCCTGGGTTACCCGATTAAACTGTGAATCCCAAAAGTTGGTTCCCCCAACGATCGCCTTAATATTCCCATTCTTCAAATCAAGGGAAAATAGCGCGGCTTGAAGATGTTCGCTCTTGCGCTCCTTCAACGCATCAAGGCCATTCTTCACAGCCTCTTCAGCGATCTGCTGCATTCTGTCATCAACTGTAGTATATATTTTAAGGCCGGATGTATACAACCTGTCACCATATCTCTCTTCGAGCACGGATCTGCAATAATCCACAAAATAAGGAAACTTATATTTTCGCCCATGGAACTGTATCGGGATTGGATCAGTTAACGCCCGATTATATTCATTCTGATTGATAAAACCGGCATCAAGCATCCGTTGCAGTACAAAATCTCTTCTATTTTTTGCTTTTTCCGGATTATTAAAGGGGGAATATGTTGATGGAGCCTTAGGTAATGAAGCAAGAAGGGCGGCTTCGGAAATGGTTATCTGTTTAACCGATTTCCCAAAATATGCCTGAGAGGCCGCTTCAATGCCAAATGCCCTTGTCCCGAAATATGCCTGGTTGAGATAAAGCCCCAAGATTTCATTCTTTTCATACCTATTTTCGATATGAAAGGATATCGCTATTTCCTGTATCTTTCTGGTAATTGTTTTTTCGGGGTTTAAAAAAATCATTTTTGCCAGTTGCTGTGTAATCGTACTCCCGCCTTGTATGATAGAACCCCGTTTTATGTTTGTTAAAAATGCGCTGGCGATCCGCACGAGATCTATACCATGATGTTTATAAAAGCGCAGATCTTCAACAGCGATCATTGCATTCTTTACATGAAATGGTATGGTTTCATGCGGGACGAAAGTCCTTCTTTCAATATAAAATTCAGTCAGAAGTGTATTATCGGATGAATACAGTTTTGATGATTCGTAAGGGGAATAATGCTCAAGGCTTTGAATATTTGGAAGCGTTACAATGCACCAGTAGATATAACCACCTGCAAGCCCGAAACAAAGAGCAACTGTGGCAGGAGTTGCTTTTCGAAAAACTCTGATCGTCCATACCATCGCATCATATAATATGAAAAAAATATTTTTTATACTGAATTTTTTTCGTCTCAGTAAAAGAAGTATTTCTCTTACTTTCAAAAGGATAGATTCGGGGTCAAGCGAATCAGAGGCGCACAGCTCTATATTCAACGCCATGTCCTTCAGCAGTGTCACATCGGATCTTTTTACTAAGACAACAATGCTACTAAGTCCAGGAAGTTGTTCTACAATTTTTCTTAGAAAATTTACTTCATTTTGGAGGGATTTGGCTATATCTAAAATAATTATGGATGGGGAATAGATGTGTGCGGCTTCTTCAATCTCGAAATGATTTGCAAATTGAATGGTTTCAATACCACTCAATTTTAATGTATTGACGATTATTTTTCCCCTGATTTCATCTGGGGAATAAACGATAACTGAAGGAAACATTACATATCAGCTTCTTCTGAAGCGGCCATTACCAGCGCCCCTTTTGCTGTTGCATTCAGCGGTTTTTCTGCAATCAGTATATCGGATATTTTTACGGGCAGTCGAATATTTTTAAGCGCTTTAATAAATTGCTTTTTGACCCCTCGCGGAAGTACTGTCCCGCCGCTAAGCACAAGAGGTATTGCTTTTGAAAGTCTGGGCACATTATCCGATGAACCTAAAACTTTTTGTAAGCTTTGACTTAATGTTGAAAAAAGATCATCATAATATATATGAAGACCTGTTTCTATTAAATTCTTCGGTTCAACGGAAAGGTCGAGATCCTGCTCTTTTATCACCTTTATTTTTGTGGGCGGTTCATTTACCGAATTACCCACCATCGCATCAATATAATCACCACCCTTTTGAACGCTGTAGGCGATAATTGGAACAGACAAATATGCAAAACACACGTTGCACATCCCTGCTCCCATGCTGATTCCAATCCCTGTAAAGTTGCTTCCTGATAGCTCGGATAAAATAACAGCCAGCCCTTCATTAATCGATTCTGCTACGTATCCCATATTTATGAGATGCCTTTTAATGATTGATTCATGAAAAACCACTGACGCTGGCCCATCAATTGGGTTACCCGGTATACTGAAGCATATCCTCTCATTCTTTTTTTGAGGTTTGGTAATGAGTTTGTTGATTATGGCCTTTATGACACTGATGCTCTCGTTTTCTTTTGGATTTAATATACCTTTCTCTATCGGGCGTCGAGTGTTGCCGCCAAACATATTTGCAAAATTTTCTGCCGAATCACCGAGTATATATAAATCTTCATTTTTATGAAAAAAAAGAACCCCATCGTTTGAAAGGGTTTTTCCCGTAATACTTGAATACGGAATCGTAAAAAATGCGTTTAGCTGCATATGGGTTTTAATGTCATTACTCGAATTATGCGCAACGACAATGTTAGCTGTTCCAATATCTAAGCCAATGGGACCTTTAATTGGAACTATGTTATTGCTGGCCTTCCGTTCAAATGATTCGGAAGATGCTTTTTTGCCACTATCCTGAAAACCAGCATCTTTCTCAAAACCCATATCAAATCCAGATTGCTTTTGATAATTCATAGTGGTATTACTTGATCTTATGTCTGAGAATGGATTTAAATTATCAGCCGCATCTTGATGTTCGACCATTATGTTTAGTCCTCCATCACTATTCCGAAGTAGTAAAAATCTTTAAGATTCTTTCCTGATAGTTAGAGATGTATGTAATTAATT
>JAABPS010000019.1 GCA_011391835.1 Desulfobacteraceae bacterium | reverse complement strand
CAGGCGGCGCAGACGGGCCATCTGGTATTTTCAACCTTGCATACAAACGACGCTCCTTCGGCGGTGATCAGGCTTGTGGATCTGGGTGTAGAAACATTTCTGATTTCTGCATCTCTTGCCGCAGTGATTGGCCAGCGTCTTGTCCGAAAGATATGCCGGCCATGCCGGGTTTCGGAATCATTGCCCCCTGATTTTATACACCGGCTCCCCCTTCCTGCAGATGGGGAGAAAAGTGCAGAGTTCTGGAAAGGCGCAGGGTGCAGTACATGCAACTATTCGGGCTATTCAGGACGAATGGCATTATTTGAGCTCTTGATGATCACGCCATCGTTAAGAGAGATCATTGCGTCAAATCTTTCGAGTACGGCGATAGCGTCAGCGGCATTAAAAGATGGATTCCAATCCATGAGTACGGATGGAATTAAAAAGGCGATGAAAGGACTGACAACGATTGAAGAAGTTTTCCGGGTAGCGCCGCCTGAAGCATTTGAGGCCGTCAAGGAAGCCATTGCAGAGCCGGTATTGGCGGGAGAGAAGGTGATAGAAGAGGATTTGACTGCACGCTCCATTCCTTCGCTTACTACTGTTCGACCGTATAAAATTCTTTTAGCTGACGACAGCGAAATTGTTATCAAAATTCTCCGTAATATTTTAGAGGCGGAGAACTATCTGGTGATTACGGCAAAAAATGGTAACGATGCTCTGAAACTCGCTATGAAGGAAAAACCAGATTTAGTGATCACGGATTTTATGATGCCTGAAATGGATGGGTTGATGCTTGTAAAAAAGCTGAAGTCACAGCTTGAGACGCGTTATATGCCGATTATCATGCTTAGCGCGAAAGATGAGCTGGCTTCTGAAGTGGATGGTATTAATGCCGGAGCCGATGATTATCTGGCCAAGCCGGTAAATACCAAACGGTTGCTTGCCAGAATAAACCGGCTTCTGAATAAGCCAAATCTGACATCATGATAGTTGACAGGATGTTCGATGTTGGTCTGCACCGTAAATTTTTTACCGGGAAACAACTGAATCGAAAGGCGCTATACACATGAAGAGTCTATCGTTAGCTGAAATGAAAAGATTTCTCAAAAAAGAAGAAAAAGATAGCTGGGACATCATGATTGTGGATGATGAAGAGAGCATCCGAGGGCTTTTAAGCCGCATACTGAAAATGAACGGTAATGAATGTGTCCTTGCCGGCAGTGCAGCAGTGGCCCGTGATTTTTTAAAGGAAACAGAATATGATCTCATTCTTTGCGATGTAAACATGCCGGGCGAAAACGGGATAGACTTTGCGCGATACGCGCTTACGGAATATCCTGACATGGCGATCATTATGGTGACAGCAATTGATGACCAGAAAATCGTCAAGTCGGCTCTGGAGATAGGGGCGTATGGATATATTGTGAAACCATTTAAGGCCAATGAGGTCATTATTAACGTTTGCAATGCGCTGCACCGTAGAAACCTTGAAATTCAAAATTCATCCCATCGGGATAATCTTGAAAAAATGGTTATGGACCGCACCATACAGCTAAAAGAAGCAATGGATGACCTGAAGGGAGCACTCGAGGGAATTATTGAAGCGATCGGATATACAGTCGAGATAAATGATCCTTATACGGCAGGGCATCAGCAGAGAGTTTCCAGTATTGCCTGTGATATTGCAAAGGAGATAGGGCTGTCTGATGATCAGATAGAAGGGGTTCGGATTGCCGGGGCTATGCATGATATTGGAAAAATATCCGTATCGTCGGAAATTCTAACCAAACCGGGCAAACTTACTGATCAGGAATTTGATATTATTAAAACCCATCCTCAAGTGGGTTATGACATATTAAAAAAGATAAAATTTCCCTGGCCCATTGCCGATATTATTTATCAGCATCACGAACGGATGGATGGTTCGGGATATCCGCGGGGGATGAAAGGGAAGGAAATCCTTATTGAAGCACGAATTGTTGCGGTGGCAGATGTCATTGAAGCCATGGCGTCCAAACGGCCGTATCGACCCGCATTAGGTATTGATGAAGCATTAGCGGAAATATCTCACAACAGCTCAAGACTTTATGATCCGAGAGCTGCGGCAGCATGTATCAAACTGGGTACAAGTCCTAAACTAAAACAGAAGATGAATATTAAATAGTTTCCATCTGCAAATAGATCATTGTCTTTATAGGTTGGGATACAAAGCTGCCAAGAATGCATTATTCTTCAGCGATCAACAAAAAACTTCCAGAGGGATTATTTAGAGAATAAATTGAGATAGTGACAGGCTGTTTACTGTTTTTTAAATGAATTTTAATCGATTGTTGAGTTTTTGAATCTCCCAGATTTTTTTTCTTCACAACAGAAATCAGTGGCTCAAGGGATTCAGGATGAATCGCATGTTCTACGCCAAGTCCGGGGATATCTTTTTGCGCTATCCCACAAAGGATATTCCATTTTTCGTTTGATCCCCAGAAATATAGATCTTTGAAGACCATTGCAGGGGCATCAATTTGATGTATGAATTGTATCCTTGTAAAATAGGATTCCAAATAATATCTGCATTTATTGCATTCGTTAGGGCAGAGCAAATTCCCGCTTTCCCTGGCGGTAAAACATACATCAATTTCGTTTTTTAAAACCAAGCAGTTTTTGCAGCATTGTCCGTGATCCGTGCCTTTCCAGTATTCCCAGCAGGGTCTGAATGTTTTGAAAAAAGGACCTTGCAGAAGATCGTCTTCAAATTCGCTTGGTATGGTATGGCCGGCGGAAGTTAAGTAAAAGAGCAATTCGTTGACTGGAATTTTATAATTTCTGCCTTTTCTTGTAGCGTGAAGCTTTCCAGTCCGAATCCAGTAATTAATCGTTGTTCTTCCCAAACCGCACAATGCAGCTGCCTGCGTAACGGATACCTCTTTCCCATGCTTTGTCATATGTTTTGTCCCTTTATGTTTTTCCGGGTTGATTGTTTTTATTGAACCGGCGTTGCTATATAACCGCTTGGAAATTCACGATAAAGTAAAAAGCAATAAATATGCCAATAGTTAAATATTCAAAAAGAAAAAATACATCCTTCATAAAAATATTTTAATAATTATAATAAATTAAATAGGTTAAACATCATTATAAATTTTTAAATATAAATTTGACCCACACTATCAATCGCATCAGGCACCCAAAACCTAATTAAAAATGTTCGGTTTTAGGTTATATCCATGCAGGATAGAGGGGTTTTGGTGCGAGAACTCTATTTCATATTCATCTTGAAATGTTTTACAGGGATAGATCTCTATGAAAAAAAGCGAAGGGGATTTTGAAAGTAGCGTTGAACGATTTATGATGCTTTTCGATAAATATTTTGTCCCCGGAATCTGATTTCGGATATCACAAAACTGTCGATATAGTCTCTTAACTGCTTTGAAATATTTTTAAATTCACACCCAATGCCGACATGCTCAAGAAATTTTAACTCCAATATCCAGATAATTTCCATTTCGATATCTTCAGAAAAATCCAAATGCTTTACGCCTCTAATTCCTTTGAAAACAAGTCGTTCTCCTTTTTGGAATTGATTGGCGTTTTCTTTGTTGAGAATAAACTGGAGCCCGCTTGCGCTGAGGTTCAAAATAGAGGCAGCCGTTATATTTGGTTTTTTAGTATCCGAAAGAGGGACAAACGTACAGATGGCGCCATCATCATAGGAGAATATCACGCGCTGAAACCGCCTTCTTGTTTTTATCATCCCATTTACATTATTCATGGCCACTCCTTATCCTGCTCTTTTATATGCAAAATATATTCCAATATACGATATTTTATTCATATCACAGGATATTTTCCGAAACTTTCTACAAAAATGAAGATTTTCTGATTTGGGAATTTTAATCTGTTTGAAGGAACAGTGAGGAGTTGTAAATAGCTATCTTGCTATTTTGACAAATTATTTTGTTCAGTTTTAAAAATATTTCAAAAATTCTTCGCGAAAAGGCATTAGCATTTTATTAGTTGAGCTCCCGTTTAACTTTTTGGATAATAAATTCAATATCACTGATAATTTTAATTTTGTCATCCGAGATATGTTGAAGCCTTCCAATATAAAGCAGGATCAGATCAATATCTCTTAGAAGTATTCTGGTTTGATCAGCTCCGATCGTTTCAGGGAGGATGCTGAGAATGTTTAGAATATACATGTTAAAGGCATCTGCAAGGACAGCGAATCCTTCTTCAAGATTATTGAACTTTTTCAGTTCGTTTAGAATAAAATCAATATTTTCAGAAACCGATATTTCATGGTCGAAATTCCTGATGATATTTTTTTCGGATGGTTCGATGACTGGTTTTTTCTCTCTGAAAATGGCTGTCGCCCTTTCTCCGATTTGTTGTTTGATGCTTTTAAACATAGTGTGCAAGATATCATAGTATGCCTTGATAAGAGAAGAATAAAGAGCCTGGTCCGTTGGGTTTGTAATGCAGGCTTCAATTATTCCTGAACTGATGAGGGTATAAAGGTTTTTGTACAAGGTGAATTGATCCAGATGGGATGATTCAATCAATTGCCCTACAGTTTTTTTACCATCAATGAGTGAAAGAACTTGCGCCTCATATTGTGAAGGTTTTATTTTATCCGCTGGGTTTAGTCTTTCACGAATCCTAAAAATAATACCTTCAGTTAGGATATGTTTCTTAAAAATGGCAATCTCATCAATTCGCCGGGATGCTTCGAGCAAGACACGGGTTACATCCAGCCGGGTTACAATTACCCTGTCCAGGTTGATTTTAGCATCTTTATATTCAAACTCTCCTTTTTCCCATAAAAAAATATCATAAATTATTTCTTCAACCTGCTCATGGATGAGCTGTTCCAGCGTATCTTTTGAAATGAGTCCTTTTTGAACGAGGACATTGCCCAGCGCGAGATTTTTCTTTTTCCCCTCCTCTAAGGCGTCGTTTAATTGGTTTGCGTTTATTATATGTTTATTTATTAAAATACTGCCAAGCTTGAATTCAATTTTGGCTCCCAGAGCATAAACGATATAGCCATCTTTTATGATGATCTCTATCTGTCTCTTCCCATCGGATATCCGAAGCGTTCCGGTTTTATTTTCATCGGCAAGAAGTTGAAGAATGTTTGATATAAAAAAAGTATCAAAGTCTCCTGTGAGAGCCATAGGGGTATCCTTCCAAAATATAAATTAATTTCAATATATTAGAGAGCAATTAACTTTATCGTGTATGGCTGAGCTTAGCAGACATCTATTCATTATTCGTTCGGAGGATTTCCGGATGAATCAATTTTATTCTTGCTGACAATATATTCTGCAATTTTTTCAGCAGATCTTCCGAACAACTCTTCTGTTTCGATCTGTTCGAGAAATTCATCATTCCACGTGAAGTTGTTTTCCTGGACAATATTTTTTATGTGTTCGAATTTTCCTCCCAGTGCCTTAATCTTTGCATCCAGCTGGATGTTTTTCCTGAATGAAATATTCAACAGGAGAAGATATTCAATGATATTTGGCGTATCATGAGAGGTGGAAATAACCGGAATGATAATGATATTGCGGTCATCTTTCCTCCCCTTGCCGATATATACATTCCCCTGCCGGGCAATAATCTTTTTTGTTCCCTGAAGCCTTGTGTCTTTCTCTACACGGGAAGGAATTGGTTTAAGCGATCCTTCTTTTCTGAGGACTTTAATGGCGGTTTCCTCTGATGGCTCTCCGAGAAGATCAAGACCCGTGATTCTATAAAGTATGGATCCTTCTATATTGCTGACGATTTCTTGAAGATTCTTTAAAACGATGATGTTGCTGTTAGTCAACTGTGAGATATTGATATCGGCTTTGTGAAGTGTATCAAAAAGAATTCCCTCCACTTTTTCCCTGATACGGCTGGTTCCCACGGTTACTGTTTTTGCCTGATGTTTTATGGCATCTACAGGCCGGGACATGTAATTGATGGATTCTCCTATATGCTTTAAAAAGGTATTTAGCATAGTTAGCGCTGTTCCCTTTTCTCTAAAGTCTATTTCAAAATCAGAAACCGGAAGTTTTCCTGATAAATATTTAAGCAGCAGTGTCAGGTCAGAGGCGTGAGCGGCAGGGGATGGGAAACGGTTCTGTCTTATTTTGGCTCGCAGTTCATTATAAAAGCCAGCGATTTTTTCCCTAAAGGGTTTTTGCAAAATAACTTCATAAACGTCCATGCCATGAGTTGCATATTCATCCAGTGTGTTTAAAATGTTTTCACGGAACCCATAGAGAAAGCGAGAGCCTTCGTTTATCGTAAGCGCTGCATAGTAGCCCCAGATATGTCCAACCAGTGTATTTAAAATCGGAGCAAGATGCTCACTTACAGCCGGGACATGAAAAACATCTTCCGCAAACGGGTCAAACCTTTTTTCACCTTTATTGGCGATAACAATCGGTGTGGCCTTATGCGCCTGAAATATAGCCGTATCTTTTATGATATCGCCAATGACCGTGTTTCGTGTGCCAGCGGCACATACAATGATTAAAGGCTCAGACGATAGGTCAATGTGTTTTTTGTCTTCAACATAATCAGATGAAATGGTTTTATAGCAAAGCTCACTGAGCTTGATCCTGATTTCATCTGCTGATGCCTTGTTTGGTCCGCTTCCCACGGTCGCCCAATAGGTCTTTGCCCCAGTAACTTTTCGGGCAGAATTTTCGATCTGTTTACTGATGTTAAACACCCTGCGCATATGGGAAGGTATTTCCAGCAGCTGTTTTATTTCATTGGATACAAAGGATTCATCTCTGTATCCTTTTAATTGAGCAATGCGCAAACTGAGGAGGGCGCCGGCAATAATCTGTGAATAGAATGCCTTGGTTGATGCTACGGACATTTCAATATCCCGGCCGCTGCTGGTATACATCACCCCGTCCACTTTAAACGTAATATCCGAGTCTCTCCTGTTTACGATAGCGATGGTATATGCGCCGCGCTCTTTTACCATGTCGATGGTTCTGTTGGTATCTGTTGTGGTTCCGGACTGTGTTATGGCGATGACAAGGGTGTCTGACATACTGTTTTTATTATCCGTGTCGTTGAGTTGAAAGCCGCTCAGTTCCGAGGATTTGAGGGCGTTTACACGAACGAGCGGATCATCCATGTAGTAGCCGAGAATATTGGCACAGGCTTGGGCGGCAACACCTGCGGTACCCTGACCGACAAAGAAGATTCTTCTGATCTGTCCTTTTTTTTTGCCTGTTCCAATCAACGCTTTTTGAATACGAGCAGGGAAGATTTTTTCATCCAGTATTATTTCATATGGATGTTTCTTTTTTTTATTTATTTTCCATCGAGTTTGCAGGGTTTTTTCCACAGAAAGCGGAGACTCAGAAATTTCCTTGAGGAAATAATGCGGGAAGTCCTGGCGATCGGTATCTCGTGAGGTGATGTCTGTGTGTTTGATATGTGTTTCATCTATTAAAACCGGCGTTCCGTCATAACGCATGGCCGTTATGCCCTTAAGTCCGCCATTTATCTCCTGGTTTAAAATAAAAATTTGTCCCTGGGAATCTGGGCCTATATTGTCGAGCTTGATGTATTTCGGCGTTTCTTCAACAAAACCGTACACTTCAGATGCAGGGATGTAATGACTATCTGCTATGCCGATAAAAATAGATTGTCCGCTCCCCTTTTGTGCAAGGAAAAATTTACCGGGCGCCAGGTCGGTATGCATGGAGATGGCATGGGATCCTTCAAAATTATTCACAGCACGACGAAAGGATTCTTCAACGCTATATCCTTGCACGATGTATTTTTTTATCAATAGGGGTATTATTTTAGTATCTGTGGTTATTTCACTATGGATGCTCTCGCCTTTTGATTCGAGTTTTCGTTTCAATTCGATATGGTTATCAATGTCGCCATTCAGGCAGACATGTATAATCCCTTTCCCGTCGGGTTCCGGGTTATTTGAAATGGTATAGCTGTCGAGCGGATGGCAGTTTGCTTCTGTGATGGCGCCAACAGAAGCCCACCGGGTGTGGCATGAAATTGTATGATACATATATGGAAAAGTGGACAAGGTCTGAAAAATGGAATCTTCTTTGATTTGCTGACGCAGGAATTGAACATTATCTCCAAGGCTTCCGATTTCAGCAGCGCGCTTATAAACTAATGCAATGGGGACACGTTTGGCATCGGGCAGGCCTTTGCTGCTGCCGATATTTATACTTGTATTCGTCAGAAAATCGTGCCCCGAACGTTCTTTTAATTTGCCGGTCAGATTTTCTTTCTGAATTTGTTTCATAAAACCTTGAAACTCTGTTTCTCCGAGAATAAACATCAGCGATATTCCCGCAGAGTCTCTTCCTCTGACTTCAAGACGATCCAGGCTGTTCAGTGCGGCATTTATATTTTTAATAATGCTTACCTGAGAGCTGGAAGGCGGTTCATCGGTTGTGTTCATGAGCGCTTTAATTTTTGTGATGTTTTCGATAATTTCTCTATCAAGGCACCACGTAATATCCTTGAGACATTCAATACGCGACGACAGTGTATCCAATGCTTCTGGAGCGATCCTGCCCATGTTGTCAGCGAGCCATCTGGACTCAGTATCCAGCGCATCGGTCAGTTTTTTTGATATTTTTGAAATACTTTCCTGCTTATCTTTACTGGAAAAAATAGTATAAAACAGATTTTCAGTCTTCAGCCCCTGAACTGTTTCCAGCATGGTTTTTATAAGTTCCCACCCTCCCAGATAATTTGGGTGCAGGGAAAAATCTTTTAAAATACATTTCTTATGTCCATTTTTTTGAATTATACGGGCTGTGTTGTTTAATGATGAGATATCCAGATCAGCGTCTTTAGTGCCACTGCCTTTGTAAGCGATGATTCCTACAAGCCCGCAACAAAGGGTAAGGTGCGAATACGGGAAGAATATAATGGAGCCTTTTGGAACGGAAGAGATGCTTTTCCCAACATAGACCTCCGTGGAAAGAAAACGGCGGATTTTTCTGAATGTTTGGTCGAGACAATAACGAATTTTAGTTAACATGTTTACGTTGCCTTTGATGTTTTTTCGGAAATGATTCTACGTACGATATCAAGGTCTTCCTGCCTGTCCACACCGATGCTTCGATAATGGGTTGTGACCACCTGAATGGGTATCCCATTTTCCAGCAGACGGAGCTGTTCCAGTTGTTCGGTAATTTCCAGCGGACTTGGCCCTAATGCAACAAACTTTTTAAGAATATTCATGCGAAATGCGTATAAGCCTATATGCACATATAATTTGGTTTTCTGATTATAGCGAGGATAAGGGATAATTGAGCGAGAGAATAAGAGGGCTTTGCCGTCCTTAGCAAAGACGACCTTGACCCGGTCCGGATTTTCGGCTTCGGCCAAATCAATTTCACTGGCCAGCGTTGTTACATTTACTTCAGGATTTGAAAAAGGTTCGATAAGTTTGCTGAGCATGTTGGGCTCCAGCAACGGTTCATCTCCCTGTATGTTAATGACAACGGCATCTCCAGGAACAGGTATCTGCTCGGCTGCTTCGAGGACTCGATCTGTCCCGCTTGCATGGTCTTTGCGGGTCATAATCACCGGCACATCGAGCTTTTTTGCGGCAGAAGCGATTTGGTCGTTATCTGTTGCAAGAAACGTCTGATGAAGCTCAAGGCACTGATTTGCCTGATGGTAGACATGCCAGAACATGGGCTTGCCGAGGATCTCAGCCAAGGGTTTCCCGGGAAAACGGGTGGATCCAAAGCGTGCGGGAATGATTCCATAGCATTTGGGGTACTGGCTCATAGACCGAAGATCTCAATGTATTTATCGAAGAGGTGCGCCTGGGTTTACTTTTTTGTCTAATGTTACGATTACCGATTTATTTCCATCAACTGCGGCAAGCAGCATTCCACTGGAGATTACTCCCATCAATTTGGCAGGTTTGAGGTTTGCGACAACGATCACCTGACGTCCGACCAATTCATCCGGATGATAGCTTTCCGCTATTCCGGCAACAATGGTCCGTTCATTCTTTTCGCCCACATCGACTGTAAGTTTTAACAGTTTTTTTGCTTTGGGGATTACTTCCGCGCTTAGTACAGTGGCGACCCGGAGGTCTATTTTATTCATGTCATCAATGGTTATTTCAGATTTAAGGTCTATTACAGGTGTTGTATCCTTGGGTAAATCGGATTTAACTTGACTCAGGTCTATCCTTGGGAAAAGGGTAATTGATTTTGGAAGGTGAGTGCCGGGCTCAAGAGATCCCCATTTTTTTAATGTTTCCACGTGATACCAGGACGGGCTTTTCCCTGGTTCGATTTGAATGCCAAGGTGCTTTGTCATTGTATCTGCGGTTTCAGGCATAATGGGATATATCAAGCCGGCTGCAATCCTTAATCCCTCGAGAAGGTTATATATGACGATTTCAAGCTGACTTTTTGCTGTTTTTTCTTTCGCAAGAACCCAGGGTTCAGTGGAATCAATATATTTATTCATATGACTGATTAATTTCCATATAGCTGCAATTGCGTTATGAAAAGCAAAGGATTCCATTGCGGCTTCATATTGGTTAATTGCATGGCATGCGCTGGTTTCAAGACTGAGCTTCAATTGTTTTTCTACCTTTTGATCTACGCTGGGGACTACTCCCTTGAAATATTTATGGGCCATGGCCAGCACCCGAGAAAAAAGATTCCCCAGATCATTGGCAAGATCTGAATTGATTCGGTGTACTAAGGCATCTTCACTAAAATTGGAATCAAGCCCAAAAACCATTTCACGCATGAGAAAAAATCTAAGAGCATCAAGACCGTAAATATTTTTCAGTTCAAGCGGTTCAATTACATTGCCGAGGCTTTTGGACATTTTACTTTGGTTGACATTCCAGTATCCTGAAACATTGAGGTGCTTATAGACGGGTATGCCAGCAGCTTTAAGCATGATGGGCCAGTATATCGCGTGAGGCTTGAGAATATCTTTGGCCACAATATGCTGAACAAAAGGCCAAAATTTTTTGAATAGATCGCCATCAGGATATTCCAAGGCGGAGATATAGTTCAGAAGCGCATCGAACCATACATAGGTTACATGATCTTTGTCAAAGGGCAGGGTAATGCCCCATTCCAGGCGTGATTTCGGCCTGGAGATGCTAAGATCTTCAAGCGGTTCACGTAAAAAAGACAGCACTTCGTTTTTATATCTCTCCGGTCGTATAAAATCAGGATGTGTATTGATATGGTCTATCAGCCAGTCCTGGTAACGACTCATCTTAAAAAAATAGTTGGACTCTTCAATTGTTTCAGGTTCTGTTTCATGGTCCGGACACTTTCCCTCAACAAGTTCTCTTTCCGTATAAAAACGTTCGCATCCAAAACAGTAAAGGCCCGAGTACTTGCTGTAATAGATATCACCAGCGTCGTATATTTTTTTTAGAAATGATTCTACCACAGCCATATGGGAGGGGTCTGTGGTACGGATAAAATGGCTGTATTTTATATTAAGCTCAGGCCACAGATGCCTAAAAAGTCCGCTTATGTTATCCGCATACTTCTTTGGGCTTAAATTTTCCTTTTTTGCCGCCCGTACAACCTTATCGCCGTGTTCATCCGTTCCGGTGAGGAGAAAAGATTCCGATTGACGCATGGTGTTAAACCGACAGACAACATCAGCAACAATGGTCGTATATGCATGCCCCAGATGGGGCCTCGCGTTGACATAATATATGGGTGTGGTTACATAAAATGGATCGGGCATTATTATTCCTCTTCTATGGCGATGTCGTTGAGTTCTATTTCAACTTCAGTGCCATCTTCCAAACGGACAGCTAACCGATTGCATGACACATTATGGCGCGAGACCTTTCCTTTTCCCGCAGGGGTATCTATTTTTTTGCCTATTTTAGGGAATTTTTTCTTCAAGGATTTATAGGTTTCGTATTCGAAGTTAAGACAGCACATCAATCGTCCACACTGTCCTGAAATTTTTGTGGGATTGAGCGAAAGGCTCTGTTCCTTTGCCATGCGTATCGAGACAGGATCAAATTTATCAATAAATGCCGAACAGCAGATTTCACGGCCGCATCGTCCAATACCGCCACACATTTTGGCCTGGTTTCGTATGCCGACCTGTCTCATTTCAATTTTTTTGCCAAATTCCTGCACCAGGATTTTTACAAGCTGTCTGAAATCAACCCGCCCATCTGACGTAAAGAAAAATGTTAGCTTGCTGGAGTCAAAAGAGCTTTCAACTGCAAAGAGATTCATTTTTAGCCCAAGCTCTTCAATGGTTTTCAGGCAAAATGCGTGAGCTTTTTTTTCAGTATCTGTGTTTTTTCCTTTTTGATCAAAGTCCTTATCTGTTGCCAAGCGAAAGACTTTTTTAAGAAGCTTGTCTGTTTGTTTTTTATCAGATGGTTCAGGCGGGACAGCAACGGCCCCTAAAGCGAGTCCATTCTCTGTCTCGACAATAACATGGTCACCTACGTTAAGCACAAACGCGCCACAGTCGAAATCATAGATTTTCCCGCTATCTTTAAATTTTATACCTACTACTTTCCCCATATATTAAATCCTATCAGTTAGTGAAGTATCTGCCTAATCCATGGCAGAGAGAACCACGTCAGATGATATTCATCCTTATGTTTTATCTACGCTTGCCAGCTTAAGCATTAACATATCCATTACAAGTTTTATATTGGTATTCGAGCGCTGGATCAGGAACTGTGCGGACTTAATCGCTTCCATTTTATGTAAAAGTGAGTTCATTGTAAATTTTTTTGAAACAGTTTTTATTTGATTTAAGAGGTCTCTATGAATTATTTTTTCAGGCTGATATTTGAAAATGATAAGATCTCTGAACCATGACTTCATCGTCTCCAGGTCATCTTCCAGTGTATCTCTGTTTTCTGATAATTGAGCAGCTATCGAAAAAAGGAGACCTGCTGGCCTGGCCGCCATGGGATCATCCGGATCCGAACTGATCGCTTTTATCAACCAGTTTCTACGATTTGTCCAGCCAGTTCGACTCATGGCCAGCGCCTTGGATAAGCTTCCTTTCGACATCGCTGCTAAAACGAATGCATCGTCCGGGTTTCTGCCTTCTTTTTCGTTCAGCATTGAGGCAAGGGTATTTCTAGATATTGGATTGAATCGTATATGCTGGCACCGCGAAACTACTGTTTGGAGGAGATCTGGCTTTTTCTCCGCGATAAGTATTAAAACTGTCTGATCGGGCGGCTCTTCCAGTATTTTAAGAAAGGCGTTACTTGCAGCCAAATTCATACGCTGGGCTTCCGCCAGGATAACGACACGATATCTTGCCTCGTGAGGTTTCATGGTAAGTGTCTGATACAGAGCACGGACTTGATCAATCTTAATAAAAGAACCGGATGGCGTTATCGATAACACGTCAGGGTGGCTGTTAGACTGGATTTTTTTACATGATCTGCAACAACCGCAGGGGATGCCTACTGCCGTTTTTTCTTTACTGTGATGATTCGCATTCGAATCTTCTATTTCACATTTCCATGAATCAAACTCTGCACAGTTGCATGCCATGGCAAATGTCATGGCTGCATCATGTTTTCCAACGCCATCAATCCCTGTAAAAAGAAGGGCATGCGGTATATTCTCTTTCTTAAGGAGAGTCGTTAAAAATCCTATGGCCTGTTTTTGATCAATTATCGATTCAAAATCAGTCACAAACTTAATAATCCACCCGCTCTTTTAATTCTTTTCCGGCTTTGAAAAAAGGGAGCCTTTTGGGCCTTATGGTAACTTTTTCACCCGTTTTGGGATTTCGGCCGGTATAGCTTTTGTAGTTTTTTACAAAAAAACTGCAAAGGCCACGGATTTCAACACGATCCCCCTGGGCCATTGCATCCGCCATTTTGTCGAAAAAGATCTGGACTACCCGTGCAGCCTCTGACTTAGAGATATTCGCTTCTTTTTTCAAGGCCGAAATGAGCTCCAATTTGTTCATATGCCCTCCTTTTTCAGTATCGAATAATTATCACATTTCTTAAATTCTAAATTAAAACCTAATAAAAAGTCAAGCAGTTATGAGAATATTTTTGGCAATTTTTCAATATCGGTCTCATTTACATCTACACTGGCGAATTGACCAAGGGCGTCGATGTTAACAACAACACGACTAAGCCCCCTATATCTTTCAAATACCCCGGTAATACCGGTAAAAGGACCATTCACAACGATAACAGCATCTCCTTTTTTAAAATGGCTGCCTGTAGTTACAGGATGATCGGAGTTAACCATGATTTTCAGGGACTCCACGGTTTCTGTTGGAACTGGGATAGGGCCCTCTTTATTGCCAATTAAACGGACAGCGCCAGCGGTTTTTAAAATTTCAATACGGTGTTCCGGCCTCAGATCTGTTTGAACAAAGATATATCCAGGGAAGAGAGGTACCCGGATCATGATATTTCTGTCACGGCGTTTACTTTTGACCTGAATTTTAGGAAGAAAGACTCCCGTCGATTTTTTTATAAGAGCATCGGTGACCTTATTTTCAAATCGACTTTTCGTATGCAGGACATACCAGGACGTAACAAGTTGTTCTGAAGCCATAGGTTAAAGTTACTACTTTGGGATACAGATGAAAATGAAGAGTTTTGAGCTATCGATTACCTCTTTTTGACAGTACTCCCTTCTTTCACAACGGTTCCGGAAACGAAAACAGCTTCTGAACTGTCAGGGGTTACATCGGTTATCACTATTTCTCCTGTTTTATTGCCCGGGATAGAATACTGGTGTCCGCCTACACCTTCAATCACCTTTCGGTCATACACCTCCAGCTTGTTACCAGGGAGGAGTCCGATTTTTGATCCAGAGGATATGCTGATTCGATTATTATCGATAGACGTAACATAGCCTTTCCAAGGATATTTATACAAAACGGTTCCTATTCTTTCGCTTACCTCAGCGATAACATTCTGCATGGCATCATTTAGCGCGGATATATTAATCTCTTTTCGAGGCGCATTGGAACCAAACTCCAAAATATCATCCTCTTCAACTTTATTTATATTGGACACACGGATGAAATTTTCATTGATTAATTTAGTGCCGGTTTCTGTATCATACACTTCCACGTTTATTGCAAAACGAACGGCGTCATACATATTTTTGAACACCCGGCCGCGTGCTTCCCGAACAGGCCTTATATCTATGAAAGAACCCGTTATAATCGCGTTCAGGCCGAGCTGGCGGCCTCTTTCAATAAGGTTAAAATTGTCAATACGTCCTGAAACGAGTTTTGGCAGTTGTCCACCGGATTCCGGGAAATCCGTTTCACCCAATTCGACCAGAACGATAGTTGAGCCAAGCTTTTTATAGACCGATGTTGCAAGATTTTCATTAAACGTTTTTTCAAGGCTGGGTGCGTAGAAAGTGGTTTTGTTTTCAAAGAGTGAAATTCCCACACGATTTGCCAGTCTTCCGACCTTAACCTCATCATAGTCAATATTGAGAACTTCCCGGGTTTCATTAACAATACTCTCTTTTGTATCTTCAATGAATGACTCTTTAATTTCCAGATCAGAAACAACCAGAGCCTCTTCAGGCACCGTTTTTTCTATATCATCTGCCGGTGTTTTTTCTTTGGCATCTTTGAGAGTTGTCTCTTTAATTCCGGTATCATCCTGCTTCTCAGCGACTTCTACGGTTTCTTCTTCGGCTTTGTCCTCGGCAGTTTCTATCGGTTTTTCTTGAGTCTTTTCACCAATCCCTTCTTCCCGGACTTCTTCCTGGGCTTCTTCAGTTTCTTTTCCGGGCATTTCATGGGCTGTTTCATCTGGTGACTGCAAATCTTCTTCAAGCTCTGCAACGGCAGTGTCTAAATCGATATGTTCATCAATGCTATCGGGTGAGGGTTCATCGGCGCT
>JAABPS010000180.1 GCA_011391835.1 Desulfobacteraceae bacterium | reverse complement strand
TGATGTGCCCTGAATCCTCGCCGCCCAGAATGGCACCTGTATCCCGCATTTTTTCTGAAACATATCTGTCCCCTACGTCAGTAATAATATGCTCAACATCCAGATTTCTAAGCGCAGTGCTTAATCCTATATTACTCATAATTGTACTTACGACTTTATTATTATTTAGCTTTCCACGTTTTTTTAAAAATGCAGCACATATTGCAAGTATCCGGTCACCTGTAAGGATATCTCCGGTTTCATCTGCAACGACAAGCCTGTCTCCATCACCATCAAAGGAAAAGCCTATATCTGCCTTTTTTTGGATGACGTTTTGACGCATTTCATCAGGATGCTCTGAACCACAATTTTCATTAATATTTTTCCCGTTTGGTGCAATAAATAGCGTTTCAACCTCTGTACCAAGATCGGAAAACAGCTGAGGTGCTGTCTGATAAGTAGATCCATTGGCACAGTCCACCACCAGTCTGAATTCCTTTACGGAAACGCTTTGATCCAGACATTGTTTTAAAAAGGCTATATAATCATCTGTATTTTCATATTCATGATCATCTGATACCGTATTTTCAGACAGGTGAATTACAGGAACGGCATCATTCAAAATACGCGTTTCAATTTCTGCTTCTTTTTCATCTGACAGTTTACATCCGTTTTTGTCAAATACCTTGATGCCGTTATCATCATACGGATTATGCGAAGCAGATATGACAATACCCGCATCAAAGTCTCTTGAAGAAACGATATAGGAAACACCAGGAGTTGGAATGATGCCCGCACGCTTAACTTTACAAGTTGCTTTGCGAATTCCTGAAATTAAAGCTTTTTCAAACCGCTCTCCTGATTCTCGTGTGTCTCTTCCAATTAAAATTTTTGAATTTATTTTGCCATGACTGAATATGGATGCAATCGCCCACCCGGCTTTTGAAACCAATTCTTCTGTCATTGGATATTCACCAGCCTTGCCGCGTATGCCATCCGTTCCAAACAGATTTCCCATTTAAAATACTCGTGATGTATAATTCGTTTTTCTAAAAATTAAGGTGGGGTTATTTGATCTATCTGTTTTTATCCAGATACAAATGATTAACTTATTGTTTTTATTTACTTAACAAAATGTTTGATGCGTCAGCAATGATATGATTCACAATTCCCTTAAGCCATATGGTTCCGTTAGCTGCATCCTTATCATCAAGGCTTTTTATTACTTGAATATAATCATATCCCAGTTCTCGTATTTGTGTGGATACTTTCTCAAGAAATGCATCCAAGCATTGAGCATCCCCTTTGAATTGTAGATAGTCATTAAGGTTGCTTTTAAATTTATCCCATTGAGCTGGTATGGTTTTCTCATTGTTGCGCAAATAGTACTCCTTTAATCTGTTAACGCGTTCCTCAATCGCCATACCAAGTTTTTCCTCAAGACCCT
This sequence comes from Desulfobacteraceae bacterium, assembly GCA_011391835.1. Taxonomy (GTDB): domain Bacteria; phylum Desulfobacterota; class Desulfobacteria; order Desulfobacterales; family JAABPS01; genus JAABPS01. Next base: position 4,644 of record JAABPS010000180.1, on the reverse strand, counting down.
CAAACAACTCCTTTGCAAAATTCTCTGAAATAAATTTTGATCGGATGTGCTTATACCATTGCATCAGTGCAGCAATATTTGAAATATATATGATATTGTTTTGTATAATACGTGTGCTGCCTTGAAATAAACCTGATTTATATGAAATATTTCCTTCTTTTTTTGCGCCTCCAAATATTAATCTGTCAGGCCGTAATTCATCTTTTCTGCAAATCGTACCTGCTGCAATGATGGTCCCGAACTCGAGTCTGCATGGCCCCACAAGACCGCCCTGCCCTCCTAAAAAGATCGGTTTTTGCCTGAGCATAACCCCTCTGGCCACATCTCCCATCAGTGAGGCGGTAGTCTTGTGCTGATCCGGTGTAAAATTAAAATGAATATAGGAACTTCCGACTTCGCTGTGATTCTTCCTGCTCGTACCACCGGACATCATACAATCACAAAAGTTAATTAAGCTTCCCAAGGTAACAAATGGAAATAAAATGGTCTGCTTTAACCCAACACAATGAGCAGCACTGGACTCCTCTTCCATTATGGTACCTTCTCGCACATGGGCGCTGGATCCAAACTTTACATTATTTAAAAACACTGCATTTTTAAAAAATCCGCCTTTAAGCTCAACACCTTTGCCTAATTGACAGTTTTCAAGTGTCACCGGAGCTTCATATCCAAGTTTTACTCCTTCCCCAATAAATGTTGATGCACCGAATATTTTGCATCCTGCGTATAGTATTACACCCCTGCCAGAAATTCTCTCGATGTTTACCTCATCTCCAATATCAATCTGATTTGGATTAGTAATTTTTACACCCTTATTTATGAGGCCTTTTATTTTTTCTGATGGTGTCATCAATTGGAGAATAATTTTATACGTGTATTATTATACCTGGAGAAGATCTTTGTATAGAATTTCAATATCTCTGATTAAACGCTCTTTTACGTATTTCTTTTTCACAAATGAACACGCATTCTGTGTAATTTTTTTTCTATCTGTTTCATTTTCAATTAAGTATTTGATACCATTGGCAAAACCAATTGAATCATTTATGTTACAAAGAATCCCGTTTTCACATAAAGTAAAACCATTGGATGGTAATGGTGTTTCCTTCCTCCCAAGCAAATCACCGACACCTCCTGCATTTGTTGAAATCACAGGAACCGACGAGGCCATGGCCTCAATAATGGAAACAGGTGTACCCTCATTTAATGAAGTTAATGCAAGCACATCCAGATCAGAATAGACGGAAGCAACATCTTTCACCCAGCCGCAAAAAATTACTTTCTCAGAAATCCCTATTGTGGAGCAGTAGTTTAAAATTTCTTCTTTTAATTCTCCATCACCCACAACAACAAATTTAACAGGCGTGTTCTTATAACGCTCTAATAGCAATTTTGCTGAATCAAAAAACATGACATGGTTTTTGATTGGAGCCAGTCTTCCAACAATACCTATTAGCTTTGTGTTTTTATCGACATGTATTTTACTTCGGAAGTTTCCATTGCATGAGTTATTGGAAAGAAAAGGGTTTAAATCAAATCCCAGCTCAATAACCTTTACTTTATCCTTTTGCGTGATTTTGTATTTTTCAACAAGTTCATTTTGCTGTGAATTGCTCAATGCAACGATTGCATTGGTAAATTTAGCCATAAATCGTTCTGTAATTACAAAGATATTTGATTTTATAAATCCAAAATAATCATGGAAAACATGCCCGTGAAATGTGTGAACAGTTTTCACGTTCTTGCCATACAAAATCTTAAAAAATATGACGGCCAGCCTGGCAACAGAGCCGGCCTTGGCTGTATGAGTATGGACAATATCTGGTTTTTCATGTTTAAGTAGTCTATAAACTCGTGGCAATGCTTTTAAATCTTTTATAAAACTTATCTCCCGCTGCAGCTCGGGTATAATAACAGGTTTTTCGTCCATATCATCAAAGAGATAGCTCATATCGCCTTCTTGTGACGATATGACACCTGTTACAAGTTTTGAATCAAATTTTTTATCATCAAGCCATTTGGTTAACAGATGAACATGAATAGATGGACCCCCGACATTTAACCGGGATATAAATCTCAGTATTTTGATTCTTTTTCTTGCGATCTGTTTGTCTGGAATTTTTCTTCTGGTAAATACTGGGGCAAGAACCACATGAGGTCTCCGTAATAGATTCAGGCAGATAATAAATAAAAACCGTATATGAAGAAAAAAGTAGGCCGCAGGTCTTAAAATACGCTTAGGCCATTTTGTGTATTTATCAAAAAGAAGAAATGCACTTCGATGGAATTCATATACGGAGCGCAACAGGTTCTTATTGCTGCTTACCCCTCCAAAATGTTTGGCTGACGCTTCTGGATAATAAATGACTTTCCATCCTCCGCGTCCCATTCGTTGGCACCAGTCTGCATCTTCCCAATAAATAAAAAACCGTTCATCCATGGGCCCAATATCTTCAATAGCTGTCTTTCGGACCATCATGCATGCTCCGGAAATCCAATCAACGCTAACAGGCATATTATCCCTGCTTAACGTGGTTAGGATATTCGCGCGGCTGAATGGATTATTAGGGAAAAATCGGGTCAGAATCGATTTTCTGCCAAAAAATGCGGTCAGCAGAGAAGGAAAGGCTCTGGCTGAACCTTCAATCTCGCCATCTGCATCTAATATTTTTGGACCCAGGATACCAATATCTGGGTTCTGCTCCATATACGACAAAACAGACTTAAAAAAATCATCATTTAAAACAATATCCGGATTCATTAGTAATACATATTTAGCCGATGATTGGCACAATCCCTGATTGACTGCTTTACTGAACCCAAAATTTTTCGGGTTTTGTAATATTTTTACTTTTGGATAAAATGTTTCAACATGATGTATATCGCTCCCTGATCCATTATCAATAACGATAATATCAAAGGTTAGGTTACCAATTAAATTATAAATCGAGTCCAAACACCTGAGCAGGTGATTGGTACTTTCATAGTTTACGATAACAATATCAACTTTATTTTCTTCCATTTATTAAATACCGACATCAACTTCTTCTATTTTAATAAGAAACTGCTTCAAGAAAATATTTTTTTCTCTGCAGAGTTCTTTCAGCATATCCAATCGCGATGTATCGTCAGGATAAAAGGATAGAAGAATTCCATCGATATGCTCACTATCAATAATTTGGCCGAGTTCTTCCGAGGTGCCTATTATCGTATACCCTTGAATTTTTTTGCCTTTTTTTAAAGTATCATCATCAATAAATCCATGAGGGACAACATTTAATTTTTTATTATTTAAGATTTCACGCAGCAGCATCTCTCCGCCTCTGCCAGCTCCATAAATAAGTATGTTATCACCCTGAAGTGTTTTGCGCTTCATAGTTTCTGTAAAGAGTCGGAAGGAGCCTCTTGTGCCAAGTAAAAGCGCGGTTGTAAGAATCCAGTCTATGACAAAAATACCTTTCGAAAAATTCTGGAATCGATAAATAAGGGTGACGGCGGTAATAGACAGAATAGATGCCAGAAGCGATGCTTTCATTATATCAATTACATCATTCATACTTATGTATTTCCAAAATCCTTTATATATTCGTATCGAAAAAAAAGCGATAAATTTACACGCTATTACCGCAGGAAGAGATTTTAAAAAAATTTTAAAATAATCTGAAAAAACTTCAGATTCAAAACGAAGACGATACGATAAATAATATGCAAATGCGATAAGAAAAAAATCCATCAGCACAAGCATAACTTGTTTTTTATAAGTCAATTCCATCAGCACCGGTGTATATGTTTTATCACGCAGCAGCGAAAATTCCTTTTCTGGGTATACCCGGAGCTGCGCCAGATATATGCCCATCAATATAATCGATATTGCTACCGGGATGATAACCAGCGGAGAAGTCAACGTGTCGCTGTTACTGACGAATAGAGAAGAAATTCCTGTAACAAGGGCAATTCCATATAAAAACACAACCGCTCCCCTTTCGCTTAACCCCATAATCACCAGCCGGTGAGATGTATGATCTTTGCCGCCAACAGATGCTTTCCTGCCGCTTAAAATACGAATAAATGTAACCATAGTCGTATCAAATATAGGGACCATCAAGATTAGTATAGGAATGGCATATAATGATATGATATTTGTTTTAGCCGTTTCAACATAGTACAACGACATCATCGACATGGAAAAACCAATAAGAAGGCTGCCAGAATCCCCCATAAAAATAGAGGCTGGATTGAAATTATAAAAAAGAAATCCCAATAATGCTCCAGAAATGATGAGTGCGGTAATAGATGCTGGAAGTGAAATGTTAAAGAATAAAATGGAAAGAAAAACAGCTCCGATACATCCGATTCCTGCGCATAAGCCATCCATATTATCTATTAAATTAAACGCATTGGTTAATCCTACAATCCAAAATATTGTTACCAGTGTATCCAATGTAAGAGATTCAAACCAATGCATTCTAAAACCAAGGATTGCCACCAGCGATGCAACGACGATTTGGCCAAATAGTTTAATATGTGGTTTTATATGAAAATAATCATCGATCAGCCCCAGAATAAATAAAGCAGTCATTCCTAACCAGATGACTGCAGGTAATGAGGGTAACGTCTCAGGAATTGGCGCACGGACTACCGAGT
>JAABPS010000179.1 GCA_011391835.1 Desulfobacteraceae bacterium | reverse complement strand
CCGCTGGTCAACACAATCAATGCCCCGAATAAGAGCAAGGTCAAAATAATCGGCAGCAGCCAGTATTTTTTTCTTTCCCTTAAAAACCCCCACAGGTCTTTCAACTCTTCCATTTTCCCTCCGACTTAATACGGCTTTTCGATGTCATCCGCATTAAATAAATGATCCCGAGCTGTAAATACAGACGATGTATCCTTTTTCCACCTGTTTACCTGCAACGAATCCTTTCCCATTATCCGCCTGAGAACACCAACGGGTGTTACCAGCAGAATAAAAATAAGGGTAAGAATTATTTTTGAAACAATGGTTCCCAGTATATGCGATATCCCCAGCCATAGTTTTGCAAACGGGCGGTATAGGGCCGGAACCGTCATATTGACGACAAGAAAAATAATGGATAGAAGAATAAACAGGTTTTTCCTGGCAAAAAACCCGATCAGCAGGCAAATAAGAACCAGCGCCATGCCTGAATCCCTGGATTGGCCTTCACTAATAGATTCAGGGAAATATCTGTTTCTTTTATCTAAGGACGCCATTGTCAAAACCCATCCTGGGTAATCGATTCATACAATTTTTCCGCAAGCAGTGCGTTCCCTTTTTTTGTCAAATGATAATCATTGGCAAAAAACAACGTATCTATCTGCTCCGTCCAGACATCATCCGTATGAGCATTGAGCAGCCATAGGCCATCTTTTTCCAGCCATGAATATGCTTCCGCTTCAGACAGATTATCCTTATACGGCACACAGAGTATCATCAGTTTATAACCCTCAATTTCTCCCATTTTCTGCAATTGCTCTATTTGAAGATAGATCTTTTGAATAGACCAGATGAGCAGTTCTTTGTCGTCAAGTTCCGGGCGGACAGAAAACCAGTCTCTGTTCGCAAGCCGTGTGAAAACAAACCGGGTGAGATTTCTTTTTTGGATAATTTCAGGCAGAAAATTATCGATCCTGCCTGAAATATAGAGCCAGTTTTTTTTGGGATCAAGCGGGACCAGTTTTCCGTCTTCTATGGTAAACAGCGGAAGATTAATGTTATCAAAAACATCATTGATACAGACGGCAAAAATGACCAGATCTGGTTCCAGTTGCCGCAGTCTCTTGACAAACAATGAATAGGATTGATCGGTTCCATATCCTTTAATTCCCGCGTTTATCACATCAATCCGCCGGCCATGTTCCCGATAGATTCTTTCCAATTGGTTTGGAAATGTTTCATCGTTATTCATGCCATGCCCGAAGGTGATGGAATCTCCAAGGATAATGATTCTTTTTTCATACGATCTTTTTTCCTGAATTTCGGAATCCCTCAAGCCGGCGCTGTTAATCCGTACATGTTCAGTGAACTCATCCTGTTTCCATAAGCGCTCTTTTCCAGGCTTTAACGAATAGATCAGCTCCTTGTCTAATTGAAATATCCCGCGGACACGCCATATTTCTCTCTCGTCCACATCCCCGATAAAAGACAGTAGTATTTCGATACATAAAAAAGTGAAGAAAATCGATGCGATGATCAATGTTATTTTGAACAGAATAGATTTCATGTTCCTCATTTATCCTTATGGACAGCGCCGCCGTAAACATCTCTCGCTTGCCCGGTTTCTGTATCCGCTGGCGCATTCACGTCTGGCGGCCCAATTATGTCATTTGCGAAACTTGTCAAATCCGGGTTTTCTCTTTTCCATAAATGCGTTTTTCCCTTCAATGGATTCGTCTGTCCCGTAGAACATGCTGAGACCCCCCACTCCCAGATTGGTAATGCCTGGCGTTCCGTCAATCTCCGCATGAAAAGCATATTTGAGCATCTTTAAAGCAGTGGGGCTTTTCCCCAGCAATTCCCTGCACCATGTATCAACTTCAGCATCCAGTGATGCATGGGGTACGACGGCGTTGACAAGCCCCATTTCCAGAGCTTCTTTTGCTGTGTAGTGACGGCACAGGTACCATATCTCCTTGGCGCGTTTCATACCAACGCATCGTACCAGATCTCCGGTGCCGTAACCCGGATCAAAACTCCCCACGTTTGGGCCGGCTTGACCGAATATTGCAGTTTCCGATGCAATAGACAGATCGCATACAACCTGAAAAACATTCCCTCCTCCAATGGCATATCCATTGACTCTGGCAATGACCGGTTTGGGAATGACCCGGATAAGATGGGAAACTGTCTGCCAGCCGACTTCCAGCGGAAGGGCTGCCACTGTTCCCGCATATCCCCCCTTACCCCGGATCGACTGATCCCCTCCGGTACAAAATGCCTTATCACCTGCGCCAGTCAAAACAATCACCCCAATGGATGTATCCACCCACGCATCCGTGAATGCCTGATTGAGTTCCAAAAGCGTAACCGGTGTACACGCATTGTATTTTTCAGGCCGATTAATGGTGATACGAGCTGCACCGTTTTGTTTATCATACATAATTTCTTCAAATTTCATGAATTCCTCTTCTACAATATTTTGTAGTGACGTTTTCCAGACGGCTCCAGGCGGACGTCGTTCCTGACACACGGCCCATACAGGCAATTCCGGATCATGTCTGGTTTGCCAGCCGCAAAGGAATCAATATGGGCAGTAATTTTTACTGCTTGACTTTTAACGCCTCTTGAATCTGATCAGCATACACGGACAGTTTGCTCAGATGAACATCTAAAAAAGTGCCGGCAGTTGAATGCCCGCCCTTGTGGCCCATAACATCCGCCCGGATTAGCTCCAATGCGGTTTCAACAGCCATGCGCCGTTTCTGTCCTTCCTCAATGTTGACTTTCATGTCATCGTAAAGAACCAGTTTTTCGGTCATTTTTTACCTCCTTTTTTTCATCTATAACTTCCTTTGAAAAGGTTTCCGAATAATTATAAAAAAATGATACTTTTACATGATAGCCTGATAGAACAATTATCATGAACCTTCATTTGTTTCAATATGATCCTGTTGTTCTCTATTTTTCATGTATGATATTAAATTTACAGTGTTCAGCATGCTATGAATGAATCATCTCCCAAAAAGCGAATCACCTTTAAAACACTATTTAATATTTTCACACTTCCTGATAAGATAAAAAGCAACCAACATAACGGAGGTAATGATGCGGCCTTTGACAAAATCACAGAAAGCCAGAATTGCGATCAGAATTATCAAAACAACAGTGGATGCGCTCGCACTTCGTGGATATTACAAACCATCCGGAAAATCCGGGCAAACCCTTGCCAACGGCCTTCGCATGCTCAGCCCTGAAATATATGGCTCCATGAATGATTCAAGAATTATCGAACTCAAAGGGCTGGAATATGTGATTGAACGGCTGCCCGAAGGGATTGAAGCATGCAATCGCATTATCCTTACCGCTCAGGACGATTTTGAGCATACATCCTTTGAAAAAATCATCCCCCCGAAGCGGCGAAGGGTTTCGTACCGGGTCAGTGAAAAAGAAATTTGTTTTATTATAACAAGGGGTTCAAGCGAAATTTATGATATTTTAACCCATGTGACGTTCCTGGATATCGAGGCCAATAAAATCTTTCAGCAAATGACAGACCGGGAAGGCAATATTACCGATACATGGAAAGAACTTCAGCGTATTGTAGAATCCAATGCCCAGCTTGCCGGAGATACCCTTGATCATGCCCTGTGGAATCTGAGCATCATTCTGGGCAGAACATTTCATGAAACAAAGGGCACCTATGAATACCTTGAAAAATACAACCCCAGCAGTCATGCGACAAATGTCCTGTTTCACCTGGTATATCGTCTGGGCAAACGGGTTGCAGATGAATGCGTTTCACGGGATAATGAACTGCTGATCTCGTTTACCCCTTCATTGATTGATATGATTGGAAACCAGAGCTACAGTCAGGACTGGGCAGATCATATCAAAACGCATCTGAAACAGCTCAGACTGATTGACAGGCCGCTTCACATCATCAGCGCGAACCTGCACAGCGTCATAAACACACTTTACGGATATGATGCGCTGGCAAAAAAGGAAAAAAATGCCCCCCTTGAGGATTTTTACGCATTCATCAAGAACATCGCCAAGAAGGATAAAGAGGTCCAAAGCAGTGCTGAAAAACAGGGGTTTCATGAAATTCCCGATTCATCGGGGACCTATATTGACTGCCAGATTATTGATACAGCCATGCTCACAGATGTAGCATTTCATCCGTCTCTGAATATTGATACGTCGGTGATGAAGACTGAAAAACCCGTCATCCTTGTATTTGATTATGCGTTTGGCACACAGGCTTTCGAAGTCATGGATGAACTTTTAGAGCCCCTGTATGAAAAAAACAAACCAGTTAAACTGAATATAAAGTCAATATCTGTAATGGGAAAAGCAGGGATACTTCCCGGTGAAAAGAATGATATCATGCTCGCAACCGCTCACGTTTTTGAAGGAACCTCGGACAACTATATTGTGGATAATGATCTGCGAAAAGAGGATTTTGATGAATCCGTCAATGTGTATGCAGGCCCCATGGTGACGGTTGTAGGCACATCTCTCCAGAATAAAGATATGCTGAAACGATTCCAGACATCCAGCTGGAAAGCCGTGGGGCTTGAAATGGAAGGGGGGCATTATCAAAAAGCCATTACCTCTGCAATCATTCGCGGGCATGTCTCAAAAAAAGTAAAAATCCGGTATGCGTATTATGCGTCAGACAATCCGCTGATCAGCGGCCAGACCCTTGCGTATGGAAGCATGGGTGCTGAAGGCATCAAGCCAACCTACATGATAACAAAAATTATCCTGGAAAGGATATTGCATGCGTAGTTGCCAGTGGGTGGCGACAATACCCCTCATGACCATATAGCCATCATGACAGAAATACAAAAAAACGTATCGTCAAAATATATTCTTCACATTTCCGCAGTGGCAACAATGCTCATCGCTCTGACAGGCTGCGCATCCATTGCCTTTTACACACAGGCAGTTCACGGACAATATAACATGCTCATCAGCAGACAACCCATTGACGCAATGATTGCAGATCCTGACACGCCCAGGGACCTCAAAAATAGCTTAAACCTGGCTATGGGAATTCGCACGTTTGCCATTGAAACCCTCAAACTGCCGGGCCAGGATAGTTATCGGACCTATGTGGATGTCAAACAGCCCTATGTTGTCTGGGCGGTATTTGCTGCTCCTCCATTTTCCATTCAGCCAAAAACATGGTGCTACCCGGTAGTGGGATGTGCAGCGTATCGCGGATATTTTTCAAAACAGGATGCGGAAAACTATGCCGGACAATTAAAAAACCAGGGCTATGATGTTTATATAAGCGGGGTAAAAGCCTATTCCACCTTGGGCTGGTTTGATGATCCGGTATTAAGCACTTTCATCGATCAAGGGAAAACCAGGCTGGCAGCCCTTATGTTTCATGAGTTGGCGCATCGTATATTTTATGTGAAAGATGACACCACCTTTAATGAAAGTTTCGCTGAAGCAGTTGAACAGGAAGGACTCCGGCGCTGGTTTATCGCTGAAAATGATCCAACTGCTTACAGCCGCTACCTGTCTGCCCAGAACCGGCAAAAACAGTTTGTTCAGCTCATTATGAAATACCGGCGCAAGCTCGAGTTTTTGTATGCCGGTGAAATACCGCTTCAAGAGAAAAAGCATCAGAAAGAGAAACTGTTTAATCAGCTCAGAGCTGAATACCGGTCCATGAAAAAGAAATGGAACGGATTTTCAGGATATGATGAATGGTTTAATAATGATCTGAATAATGCCAAACTCATAACCATTGCAGCGTACAACGATCTTGTGCCTGCTTTTCTAAATATCTTAAAGGCTGAAGAAGGAGATCTTCAGCATTTTTACGCCCTGTGCAGGGAGCTGGCTGAAAAGCCAAAGGAAGAAAGGGTGACTTTGCTCAATCAATATTCTGTTAAATAAGCTGGAGAGAATGAATTGAACAACCATGTGAACATCTGTATTATTATGGCATCGATACTTGAAGCAAAACCCTTCATCGACAAGCTTGGTATTCAAAAATACGGCAAGGAGTCATTTAAGCAATTCTTAAATGAAAATATCCTCCTTGTCATTTCAGGAATTGGCAAAACCAATGCCGCTATTGCTGCGACCTATTGC